>JBCBSA010000022.1:0-16524 GCA_039819425.1 Planctomycetota bacterium | reverse complement strand
GCAGAGCCCCCGCGAACAGGTCCAGGTCGGATACGTCGACCACCCCGTTCTCGTCGAGGTCGCCCAGCAGGTCACTTCCGCCCGAAAGCAGGCTCGCCGCAAACAGGTCGAGGTCCACCACGTCGACGTCGAGGTCGCCGTCGAGGTCGCCGAAAAGCGATTCGATCAGGCCGCTGAAGAAAGGGTTCACAAAGCCGAAGCTCTCGGCAAAGAAGTTGAAGCCGAGCAGGTCTTCGTTGAAGAGCACGGTCTCGCCGTCGGCACTGACGAAGAAAAAGCCCTCGTCCCCGGCTTCTCCGTCGCCGTCGAGGTCGGGCCCGTCGGGGCCGAACGTGCCCTGGAAGAACTCGCCCGTGACGCTGTCGCGGAAAATATTGACCGGCTCGTCGCTCGGAAGGTCTCCGATGATGTCGGTGAAAGTCAGGTTGGTCACGTTGTCGAATACGGCGGCGTCGAACGCGTCGTCGTCGGCGGCCCCGTCCGAGACCGCGACCCCGTCGAGGATCGTGCCAAACCCGCCGGCCGCAACGAGGGCCGCGGTGGGGTCCGGGGCCGACAAGATCGCGTCGAAATCGAAGTTCGTCGCCAGGATGTTGCCGTCGGGGTCCGGGCTCGGGCCCGTGTCCGATTCGGCGGCAAGCGTTTCATCGGCATCGCTGGTCAAGATCAGGAAGAACGAGGGGTTTTCCAGGTCGTCGATCTCGGCCACCGCAATACCGTTCTCGTCGAACGTCACGTTGACCGGGTCCAAGTCGTTGAGTTCGGTAGGGGTACCGCCGTCGAAATCGATGCTCACCAGGAAACCCTCGAACGTCGTGTTGGGCGTGCCCAAGAGCTCGATGAGGTTGGTTTCGGGTTCGCCGCCGGGCGGGTTGCCCAGGAATTCGTTGATCACAACTTCGCCGGCTCCCACCGTAAAGACCTGCTCGGCGGTTTCGTCAACCGTCGTCAACAACCCTTCGGGGATCGACCTGGCCGGCGGAGGCGGGACAAAATCGGGGGTCTCGGGCTCGTCCAAGACCACGCCGGAACCCTCGGCCGGCAGCGTGATGTTGTTGGGGTTTCCGGGCGTGAGTAAGGTGTCGGTGTCCGACGTGAAGTTGGCGACTTCCAGCCCGCCAGACGTAACGACCGCCGCGGTCTCGAACCCCTCGAAGGGCGTGCCCGTCGGGCCGTCGTCGAACGTGGGAACAGCCGTGTCCGGGTCGCCGCTCGCGGTGAACGCGATCAGGGTGCCGTCGTCCGCTCGGGTCACGCCCGTGATGGCCTCACCCGATTGTTCCTCGAACGCGCCGGTAAAAGTCACACCGCCGAACTGCGCGGCGTATCCGATGTCCGGCTGGACGGGATCGACGGACGTCACGAAATCGTTATCGACCACGCTGATCGAGTCGTAGACCGCGGAGAACGGCAGCGCCGCATCGATCACCCCGTCGTTGTTCGCATCGATGTCGAGGCCGAGAAACGTCGATGAATCCGTCGCCGAAAAGCCGCCGACCAGCACCAGCGTGTTGCTGCCGTTTTCGACAAAGAAATCCCCGGCTTCGGGGTTGGTCCCGATCGGATTCACGACCACCGTCGAGGACGCGACAGCGGGCTGTGGCGCGGGCGGGGGCGAGCCCTGGACCAGGACCAAGCCGGCGTCGGTGGACGTTGCCGGGTTGGCGAACGACAGCGTCAGGAAGTTGTCGATGATCCCCGCGCCCAGCCCGTCACCTTCGATCGAGAGGAGCCCGAAGTTGTTGCTGCCGAACGGGTCACCGCTGAAATCGAGCAGCGGGTCGGTAACAATCAATTCAAAAAACTCGGCCCCGGTGTCCGCGTCGCCTCCGCCGGGATTGAACAAAAATTCGTTGATCTGAAAACCAGAGAACAGATCGATCCCCGACGGTGTCGGGGTGCCCTGCGCCTGAACGGTTCCCGAAGTTGCGAGGGGCAGGGCGGCAAGAGCGAATGCCCGCATCGCTCGGCTCGGGCAAGACCAAAAACGTTTTTCCACGACTCTCTCCTTCTGTATAACTAAGTGAAATCGCACACTTTGAAGACGCGGCGTGACGGCGCGTTACGGCGCGTTGCGGAAATCCCAAATCAGCTCTTGTTCCGGCACGCGGACAAACCCGAACGGCGGGAAATTCACGATGTCCAGAAACCATCGGTCAGCGGCCTGAGTCGAACCGCCGGGCGTCCACGGCGTCGGCTGCAGTTCCATGGTGAATGTGCTCGCCGACCCATCGACTTTGCTAACGTTCGCGCTGTCACCACTGCCGTGGCGTAATGCGACCTGGTCGGGAGACACGGCGAACTGGCCGATTTCATTGGGCGCCCCGCCCGTACCCGTGAAGTCGCCCGTCGTATCCGTGCCGTGCCCGTCGGCGAACGCGGCGGTTTCCGAAGGCGATTTGATGTTGATGTCGCGAGCCCGCGGCCCCGAGCTGAGGGCGAAGGCTTGGTTCATCTTGAGGGTGCGGTTCCACTGCCGGAGCGTGGCGCCGCCGCCGACGGTGAGGACGGGGTCGGGGAACGTCGTCCAGACGGGGTCCTGCTTGAATTCGTTGTACCGACGGCGATCGGTCGCCGAGAGCGTGGCGTCGGGCGGCACCAATTCGTTGAGGTAGGGGTCTAACGCCTCGAACCACACGTCGGTGCTGACGCCGCTGGTGTTGGCCTGAGGCCAGAACCCGTCTTCCACGACGGAGTAGTTGATCGAGGCTTGGGTCAGGGCCCGCACGTGGGTGAGACACTTGGCGGTCCGGGCCGTGTCGCGTGCGCCGCCGAGCACCGGGAGGAGGATGCCGATCAGCAGGGCGATGATGGAGATAACGACCAGGAGCTCGATGAGCGTAAACGCGGCTAGACAGCGGGGTGTTTGGGCTTTCATCCGTTTCATCGGGGTCCTCGTGGAAAGCGTCCGGCTTGACCAACAGGCCCAGGCCTTGTCATGAACGGACAGAATGTAGGAACCCCAAAACACGATCCCAAGCCGATCGGGCAAAGTTCACCGAACTTTTATAAAGAGCCGAGCCGAGGGGTCGAATCACGGCTTTTCGGCGTGATATCGATCGCTTAGAGGGGATCCTCTTAATGCTTTAGTGAGGCGCTTACCGTTTGCTCATCGGGACGGGCTACTAACGCAGACGATCGACGGCAGATCCCGCGGTTTGATGAGCAAAAGGTTAGGGCGAGAGGTAGCCGCCCGAACGCCCGGCTTGTGCAACCGCCGGATGGCTTGGAGTGCCGGGGGGATATCGACGCGACGGTCGAGTAACGGGGCCGTAGAGGTATTGCGAAGTTAAGCGATCGTTGACGGTTGGACTTGATACGGAATGCGATGATTTTTGGCCGGTTCCGAAAAACTGATTACGGCGTGGTTTATGCCGCGTATTCCGTCGTCCTCGATTCATTCACATTGCTATCAACATATTTACAAAAGCTCTTTCGATTCGCTATTTTCATCTCCTCTTCGGCTGTGGGCGGGCGACATGGGGCAGATTACTCACCGAAAATTGATGAACGCTGGGCGGCATGAATTTGTAGTGTGGTCGCGGGACGGCGGCGAATGTTATCGCCGGACGAATCCCAGTCGTTCGACAGCCGTGGGGTTGGGCAGACGTAACCCGAAGGGCCGAGGGTTTCGATCGATCAAACCCACGAATCCACGATGACGATTAAAACACCCGCTTCTTTTTCTATTTCGAGCGAGACCACTGAGTTGCCTGCCCACGGCTCGGCTCTAGATCGTCCTGGGGAGACACCTTTTGGATCGGGTGCCGCCCTGTCGCCGGACGACGAATACGCGTTGGTGTGCCTGGTGTCGGCCGGGGTGATGGCACCCTCTCGGCTGCGTCGGCTGATCGACGCCGCGGGCTCGCCCGGCGCGGCGCTGGGGCAACCGCCGGCGGCCTTGGCCGAGGCGTCGGGTCTCGAAGAATACGACGTGCAACGCCTGGTCCGTGAAGCCAACGCCGAAACGGTCCGCCTCGCCGCGGCCCGCGACCTCAAGGCCCGCGAAACCCACGGCATACGCCTGGTCACTCTGAACGATCCCGATTACCCGCCGCTGTTGAAGGCCACGCCCGAGCCGCCGCTGGTGCTTTGGGCCTGGGGCGCGTTCGAGCCGGGCGATGTACTGGCCGCGTCGATCCTCGGCTCGTCCCGCTGCACCGACTACGGCGCGACGCAGGCACGTCGGTTCGCCGCCGCCTACGCCGACCACGGCCTGACCCTCGTCAACAGCGGCGAGGTCGGCATCGACGCCCAGGCGCTCGACGCCGCCCACGACGCCGGCGGCCGCGTCGTCGTCGCCCTGGGCGCGGGCCTCTTCGCCCACGGCCGGCCGCACCACCCGCTCTTCGAGCGCGTCGTCGAGTCGGGCCGGGGCGTCGTGCTCAGCAGCGTCCCCACCGCCACGCCCCCCGACGCGGTCAACCAGGTCATGGCCGACTACCTCGTCACCGGGCTGGCGATCGGGCTGCTCGTCGTCGAGGCCGGGGCGCAGTCCGGCCCGATGATCGCCGCCCGGATCGCCCGGGAGCAGTGCCGCCGCGACCTCTTCGCCCTGCCCGGCCGGCTCGACGACGCCAACTCCGCCGGCAGCCTCCGCCTCATCGCCGAGGGCTCGGCCCGGCTCGCGCTCAAGCCCGCCGACGTGCTCGACCCCCTCATCGAGTCCGCTCAGCAGTTGGCCTACCGTGTCATCCGCTCTCAGCCCGCCCTGCGGCTCCACGGACGACCCGCCGCCAGCCGTGACCCGTTCCAAATCCCCCTCGACAGAAAGCAACGCCACGTCCTCGGCGTCCTCGACCGCCCCGCCACCCCCGAAGACCTCGCCGAGGCCGCCGGCCTGCCGCTCGCCGACGTGCGGTCGGCGCTCTACCGACTCGCCCTCGGCGGCACGCTGACCAAGTCCACCCAACGCTACGCCTGGGTCGCCGGCGCTTCCTAACCGACACGGCAGGTCGAGGCTTACGGGGCGACCGCCGTCACGCTGAGCCGATCGTCCCCCGGGACCCGGCCCAGCCCGTCCGCGCACGGACGACGGCCCGTTCGCATGTCGTCGTGGTACGGGTTCACCGGCGGGGTGACCGCTTCAATCGACGCCGACCACGCCCGCAGCGACGCGTGCAACCGGTCACGCAACTCGGGTCGCGTCTCCGACAGGTCGTGTGTCTCGCCGGGGTCTCGCCGAACGTCGAAGAGTTGGAGTCGGCTGTCCTCGAAGGTCTCGGTGAGTTTGAAGTCGCCGTCACGCACCGCGGCCGAGGGCGTGCCGCCCTGGTTCGAGTAGTGCGGGTAGTGCCAGAAGATCGGGCCCCGCTCCATCGTCTCGCCGCGCAAGAGCGGTAGGAACGACCGGCCATCGATCTCGACGTCCGTCGGCGGCGTGAGCCCCGCTGCGTCCAACAAGGTTGTCATCAAGTCTGGGCTTGTGACTGGCGTTGGGCACACCATGCCCGCCGCCACCGCCCCGCCCGCCGCGATCAGGCACACCCGGTTGCCCCCGTCGGTCATCCACCCCTTGCCCTCCGACAGCGGCGCGTTGCACGTCGGCGAGCCCTCGGCCGTCGACAGCCCGCCGTTGTCCGACGTGAACAGCACCAGGCAGTCGTCCCACATCCCCGACGCCTCGAGCGCGTCGAACAGCCGACCGAGGTTTGTGTCCAGGTTCTCGACCATCGCCGCGTAGGCCGGGTCGGACTGCACCGTCCGCCGCACGATCCGCTCGTCTTTCTTGTGCAGACACGAAAACGCCTCGCCCTCGACCAGCGCTGCGGCTGGGTCCAGCCCGCGTTCGCGTGCCCGCGCCTCGTACTTCTCGACCAACGCCGGCGGCGCTTGGATCGGCGTGTGCACCGCGTAGTGCCAAAGGTTCAGGAACAACGGCGTCGCCGCCCGCGGCCCGCCCGGCGCGTGCTCGGCCACGATCGCCAACGCCTCGCCCGTCAGCCGATCGGTCAGGTACTCCCCCGCCGGTCCGTCCGGCAGCGTGGGGATGTCGTACGGGCTGAAGTACGTCGAGGGGCAACCCATGTCGCACCCGCCCACGTTCACGTCGAACCCGAAGTCGTTCGGCCAGTAACCCGCGCCGCCGAGGTGCCACTTGCCCACGTGCGCCGTCCGGTAGCCCGCTTCGCCCAGCAGCTGCGCGACGGTCCGCTCGGTCTTGGGCAGCCGATCGAAGTACGGCACGCCCATCAGCCGGCCCCACGCGTTCCCGCGGATGTAGTTCGTGATCCCCACCCGTGCCGGGTACCGCCCGGTCATCAAGCTCGCCCGCGTCGGCGAGCACACGGGGCACGACGCGTACGCATCGGTGAACCGCACCCCCCGCGCCGCCAGGCGGTCGAGGTTCGGCGTGTCGTAGAACGAGCTGCCGTAGCAGCCCAGGTCCGCCCAGCCCAGGTCGTCGATCACGATCTGGATGAGGTGTGGGTGGCGCATAGCCGATCAGCCCTTGAACTCAAACCCGAAGTAGCGCGACGCATTACCGAAGCAGATGTCTTCGACCGTTCTTCCCAGCAGCTCGCCGTCGTCCGGCAGCACTCCCGCCTCGACGTCACGCCCGATCAGGTCGCACAGCAACCGGCGGAAATACTCGTGCCGTGGGAACGACAGGAAGCTCCGCGAGTCGGTCAGCATCCCGACGAAGTGCGGCAGCAAACCGAGGTTCGACAGCGCGTTCATCTGCCAGGTCATCGCCTCGTGCTGGTCGAGGAACCACCAGCCGCTACCGAACTGCACCTTGCCAGGCGTCGGGCCTTGCTGGAAGTTGCCGGCCATCGTGGCGAAGAGGTAGTTGTCCGCCGGGTTGAGGTTGTAGAGGATCGTCCGGGGCAGCGTCTTCCGCCCCGCCAACGTGCCGAGGTGGCGGCGTAGTCCGGGGGCCTGCCGCTCGTCGCCGATCGAGTCGAACCCGGTGTCGGGGCCGAGGTGTTCGAGGGCCCAGGCGTTGTTGTTCCGCATCGCCCCGAGGTGCAGCTGATGCGTCCAGCCCGCGGCGTGGTCGAGCCCGGCGAAGAACAGCATCATGAAACTGGTGAAGCGTTCGCCGTCTCGATCGCTCAGGGGTGAAGGGGAATCGAAATCGGTCGTGGCGAACGCGTCGTCGCCCCGGCCGCGGGCGCGGTCGAAGATGTCGCGGGCCGTCTCGGCCGAGCACTCGGCCGTCGGCAGGTGCGTCAGCCCGTGGTCCGACAGCCGGCCACCGCACGCGTGGAAGAACGCGTGACGCTTCGACAAGGCATCGAGCAGATCGTCAAAGGTTCTCACCCGCACGCCCGCCGCCTCGCCGACCGCGTCGACCGTTTGATTCCACGCGGCGAGGTCCGACAGGTCGTGGGTCTTGTCGGGCCTGAACGTCGGGGCCACCGTCGTCCGCGGCAGCGTGTCTGATTCGGCCAGCGTTTGGTGGTGAGAGAGGTCGTCCGTGGGCGCATCGGTCGTGCCGATCACCCGCACGTCGAACCGGTCGATGATCTTGGCCACCGGCATGTCGGCGAGCCGACGGTTGGCCTCGTCCCAGACCTCGCGGGCCGTGTCTTCGCTGAGCAGCAGATCGAGGTCGAAGTAACGCTTGAGTTCGAGGTGCGTCCAGTGGTACAGCGGGTTCCGTAGCGTATACGGCACCGTGCGGGCGTACGCCAGGAACTTGTCATACGGGTCCGCTTCGCCCGTGCAGTACGCCTCGTCAACGCCGTGCGTCCGCATCGCCCGCCACTTGTAGTGATCGCCTTCGAGCCAGGCCTCGAACAGGTTGGCGAACTTCCGATTCCCCGCGAGGTCGGCCGGGGGCAGGTGGCAGTGGTAGTCGATGATCGGCTGCGCCGCGGCGTGCTCGTGATACAGCCGGGCGGCGGTGTCGTTCGAGAGCAGGAAATCCTCGGTGATGAAACTCATAGAGGGAGATTAATCGAAGTGCTTTTTGCCGCCAAGGACGCCAAGAGCGCCAAGGAAGGCAAACAAGACATTTCCGAGGAAAGCAGGAAATCAGGAATCAAAGAAGAAGTCAAAAAAATAAGACAGCGCCTGATTCCTTATTTCCTCACTTCCTATTTTCCTCAGAAATCCGGATGGCTGCTTTGCCTTCCTTGGCGCTCTTGGCGTCCTTGGCGGCAAAATAACCTACCCCTTCACCGCCCCGAGCTGGATGCCGGCGACGAGCTGTTTCTGCAACACGACGAACACGAGGATCATCGGCACGACCGACATCACCACCGCCGCCATCAACAGGTTCGTCTCCTGCCCCGCCGACGAGTCGAAGTACAACAGGCCGATCGGCAGCGTGTAGCGGTGCTCGCTCTTGAGCATGACCAGCGGCCAGAAGAACGAGTTGTAGCTGCCGATGAACGTGAAGATCGCCAGCGTCACCAGCCCCGGCCGGGCCAGCGGCAGGATGACGTCGAAGAACGTGCGGAACTTCGACGCCCCGTCGATCTCGGCCGCCTCGTCGAGGCTGGCGGGGATCGACAGCATGAACTGCCGCAGCAGGAACGTGCCGAACGCCGTGAACGCCCCCGGAAGAATCAACCCTTGGATGGTGTCGACCAGGCCCAGCGAGATCATGATCTGGTAGTTGGGGATCATCATCACCAGCCCGGGCAACATCATCGTCGAGAGATACAGCAGGAACACCTTGTCCCGCCCCGGCCACTGCAGCCGGGCGAAGGCGAAGGCGGACAACGCGCTGGTGAACACCTGCAGGAACGTGATCCACGCGGCGACGAAGATCGAGTTGACGTAGTAGCGTGCGAACGGCACCTGCCGGAAGACCTCGGCGTAGTTGTGCCAGCGGATCGTCGCCGGGGCGGGCACGACCCCCGGGAGTGCGGCGTGCAGGGCCCAGGCGTTATAGAGGGCGGTGGCCTTGCGGGCCTCGAGCGGGTCGAGGTCGCGGGTCTCGAGCTCGGCCTTGTAACGCAGCGCCCGCGGCGGCAGCTCGACGCCGGCGGTGACCGACTCGGGCAGCGGTTCGCCGGCCTGGATCGCGCCGTTGAGCTGGTCGGCGAGCTGCTGGGTCGTCAGGGACTTAGCGTCGAGGTCGACGTACCCGGCGAGGTACGCCGCGGCCGGCGACGCGTCGTCGCGGATCGCCCCCCGGATTTCGTCACGCACCCGGTCGACGTCGGCCTCGGAGAACTGGCCGCGGTCCGTGTTCGCCGAGAGCGTGGGCAGCCAGTTGTCTTCGCCGATCTGGTCCAGCGGCTTGACGCTGGTCAGCAGCATCCACAGAAACGGCAGGCACACCAGGAACCCGATCGTCGACAGCACCAGGTTCAACGGGATCGCGCCGAGGAAGCGGCGCACGTGCCGCCGCCGCTGACGCTCGGCCAGGCTCGTCACCCCCGGAAGTGTTCCCGAAAGCGCATCCGAAGATTCCGGGGGCCGGGGGTCACTCGTTGACATACTTGTTCCCGAACTTCCAGTTGAACAGCGTGACCCCGAACACCAGGATGAACAAGAACCACGACACCGCCGAGGCGTAGCCCAGGCGGCCGGTCTCGAATCCTTCCTCGTAGATGAAATACGACAGCGTCGTCGTCGCCCCGGCGGGCCCGCCCTGGGTCATCACGCGGGCCATCTCGAAGCCGCCCTGCAGCCCGCCCATCACGCCCATCACCAGGATGAAGAACGTCGTCGGCGCCAGCTGCGGCCACGTCACGTTCCAGAACCGCTGGAACGCCGTCGCCCCGTCGATGTCCGCCGCCTCGTACAACTCCCCCGGCACGTTCGTCAACGCCGCCAGGTACAGCAGCATGCTGTTGCTGCCCACCGCCCCCCACACCGCCATGATCATCAACGCCGGCTTCGCAAACGGGTAGTCGTTCAACCACGACGGCGCCTCGAGCCCGTCCGCCGCCATGCCCGGCGTGTTCCCCGCCGCCGCCAGCAGCCCCAACAACACGAACTGCCCGGCCAGCAGCAACATCCCCAGCACCAACGCGTTCCCGAACCCTTCGGTCTTGCTCGGCGACGGGAACTTCTCCGCCGCCGTCGCCCCCCGCCAGACGTGGTAGATCAAGACCGCCGCCCCCCCCGCCAGCAGCACCACCCGGTACGGATCGGCATACCGCCACACCCCCGACACCCCCACCGGGATCAGCAGCAACACCACCGGAAACACCGCCGCCGACACCCCCAGCTCCCCGTCCACCCACATCACCCGCATCCGCTTGAGCCCGAACGACAGCACCAACAAAAGCAACACCACGCCCAGCCACGCCAACGCCGTGAACGCCGGCGGCGCCGCGGTCGCCGCCCCGCTCACCACGTCCAGCACCGGCTGCAACGCCGCGTTGACCGGCCCCCCCTCTTTGTTGTACAGCTTCTTCCACAAGATAAACGTCGCCACCCCCCCCACGAAGTGCGGCGTATAGAACAGCGTCCGGTAGAACGTCAGCCCCCCCGTGACCCCCATCAACAGGATGCACGAAGCCGTCCCCACAAACAAAATCACCATCCCCGTCTGACCCAGCCCCACCACCGCCAGCATCGCACAGCTCACCACGAAGACGACCGACATCAGCAGCCACACGTACGGCCGACCGCCCCCCGCCCGCACCTCCTTCGACAGCAGGATCGCCGCCATCAGCGACAGCGAGATCCCCACCGGGATCCCCATCATGAAAAACAACGTGTTGCCCAGGAACCGCCAGAACTTGTCCCCCGTCACCAGCTCGACGTAGTTCTCCAGCCCGATGAACTTCGGCGTCGCGTCCTTGAACATGTTGTGCTGGGTCAGGTCCCAGTTCGAGAACGACATCGCCAGCGAGAACACCACCGGGAACACCGTGAAGATCAGCACGCCGACGATGTTCGGCAGCAGGAACGCCAACGCGATCAGCAGCATCCGCCGGCGCTTGGCCGCCGCCGAATGTCTGGAGGTAAGCGGGCTTGCGGCGATCGGGTCAGCCATCCGTCGGCTCCGCCTCGACGAGCCGCCCGGTCCGCCGGTAGTACTCGCGGTAAAACACGTTCTTCACCCACGCCTCGGGGATCGGCTCGCCCTCGGCCTTCAACGCGTCGATCTTCTCCTGCAACGCCACGTCCGCCGCGAACGCCTCGGCCAGCTCGGGCTTACGACGGATGTTGTCCGCGATCCGCCGGTCGATCTCACGGGCCGTGCGGCGGGCCGCTTCCTCGGCCCCGAGGCGGCTGTTGTTGAAGTCCTCCTCGTACTGTCCGCGGATCCGGTCCACCACGGTCGGCAGGATGTAGGGGCTGTAGGTCTCGCCGATCGCGATCGTCTGGGCCGCCCGCACGAACTCGCCGTGCGCCTGCCACTCGTTGGGGTAGTCCGGCGGACGCAGGAACGCCTCGCTCGACGTCAGCTTCGGGTTCGGCGGCAACGCGTCCGCGTCGGCCACCAGCAGCTCGTTGTACGCGTCGCTGGCGAGGTAGGTCAGGAACAGCTTCGCCAGCTCGGGGTGTTCGCCGCCGGTGTAGAGCGCCACCGCCCGCGTCGAGATCAGCGTGTTGGGGAACCCGCCGTGCGGCACCTCGACCACACGCAGCTCCCCCAGCCCTTCGAACCGCCGCAGCTGGATCAGCAAGAAACGCCCGCCATAGACCATCGCGTACTGGCCCCGACCGAAGAGCTGCAACGCCGCCCCGCCGTACCCCTGCGCCGTGCCCACCGCCGCCACGTCGTCGGGCGTCGGCAGGATGTTCAACTCATACACCCAACGCTTCATCCGCTCGAGGGCCTCGACGTAACGCGGGTCGTCCAGGTCCGACGCGGTCAGCGTCTCGTTGAGCCGGGACAAACCCACGCCGCGGAACATGACGATCGGGTTGATCCGGTTGGCGATGAACCGCCGGTCCGACGGCGACGTGCCCGGCGGGTTCGCCGCGTCGCGGAACGCCACCCCCATCGCCTCGAACTCGTCCCACGTCCAACGCGACGGCGGCGGCTCGAGCCCGTATCGCCGGAACACGTCCGGGTTGACCCACATCATGTGCACCGCCACGTTCGCCGGGTACCGGTACTGCCGGCCGTCGACCGTGATCTCCGACTCGACCGCCGCGTACGTCTGCTCGGGGCCGAACCCCATCGCCTGCGCGTCTTCGGTGAAGTCTTCGATCACTCCCATCGCGGTGAACAGCTGCATCATCGAGCCGCTCATGTCCATCAGGTCGCCGCCCACGCCCGACACCGATTGGATCGTCTGCTTCACCGGGTCCCGGTTCGCCACGTCCAGCCGAAGCTCCATGACCGGCTCGCCGTCTGCGTCGACGTGCCCCTGCTCGACCAGCCACTCGTGGAACGTCGCCACCTGCAGCTCACGCGCCGGGTTCCGGTCCGTGACCCAGTAGATCACCGGCTTGTCCGTCCGCGCATCGGGGAAGCTCAGCCGGAGCCCCACGCTCGAAACGAGCAACACCACCAAGAGAACTAAAAAAAGATATTTCAACGCTCAAGCACCCGACAAGCAACTCAGACCGCTCAAACTCAGCCGCCTCGAAGCCGGCCCGCTGCGTCCGCGATCACGACCGGACCGCGACACCCATCAACCTGATCCGCGGAATCGGGGTGACAGGATTTGAACCTGCGGCCTCTTCGTCCCGAACGAAGCACTCTACCAAGCTGAGCTACACCCCGTAGCTAAGTCGATCCTAGAACGAGCCAGCATAAACACCGCCGACGCCGGCGTAAACCCAACCCCCTTCCAGATCGCTTCCGATTCAAAGATAACAGCGCTCCGATCCCCCTTCCGCAGGGAGGGGTTAGGAGAGGGAGGCCGTCGTGACCGACGCTGGCTTTTCGGGACATCACGCCGGCTCGACACCCTCCCCCGCCCACTCCCCGAGGGAGGGGCGATAAATCGCCACACCCGAATCGTTCCCGCAATCAAACCCACCCGCTCAGCCCCCCCACGCCGACCCGGTCAACGCCTCGTACGCATGCCGATACCTCTCGGCCGTCCCCCGCACGACCTCCCCCGGCAACGCCGGGCCCGGCGGCGACTTGTCCCACGAGCCTGCGTCCACCAGCGTTTGCAGGTAATCCCGCACGTACTGCTTGTCGTAACTCTCTTGTGCTCGGCCCGGCTCGTAACGGTCCGCCGGCCAAAACCGCGAGCTGTCGGGCGTCATGACTTCATCGATTAAGATCGGCTCAACCTCTTCGAGGCCCCGCTCGTCACCCTCCCCCCCGCCTTCCGGCAGCGGCCGACCAAACTCCAACTTCGTGTCCGCCAACACGATCCCCCGCGCCTCGGCGTGGGCGTGCCCCAACGCGTACACCCGCAGCGTCCAGTCCCGCAACTTCTCCATCAACGCCCCCCCCACCAACTCACACGCCCGATCGAACGTGATGTTCTCGTCGTGCCCCTCCGCCGCCTTCGTCGCCGGCGTGAAGATCGGCTCGGGCAGCCGATCCCCCTCCCGCAGCCCCCCCGCCCCCGGAATTTCGACCCCGCACACCTTCCCGGTCTCTTGATATTCCTTCCACCCGCTCCCCGCCAGATACCCCCGCGCCACGCACTCGATCGGCACCACCCGACACCGCCGCCCCAGCATCACCCGCCCCCGCACCCGCTCCCGGTCCGCCTCTTCCAGCCCCGCCAGGTCGTCCACCTCCGTCGACACCAGGTGGTGCCCCAGCTCCCCGCCGAGTTGCGCTCCGATCCGCCCGAACCAGAACGCCGACAGCCGTGTCAGCACCCGCCCCTTGTCCGGCACCCCCGTCGGCATCACCACGTCGAACGCCGACAGCCGATCCGACGCCACCAGCACCGTCACCGGCTCCCCTTCATTCGTCACCCCGTCATAAACCTCCCGCACCTTCCCCCGCCGCGGATTCCCCAGCGGCAGCGCACATTCCAACAGCGTTTCGTTCGTTAACATCTCCCCAGCCTAACGAACACTTCAAATTTCGACTGCCTTCACATCAACCTCATGCTTTAGCAGCCCATGATTGAGGTTGCTGAACCATGATTCTGATTTGAGCTATTTGACCGATGAATTTAAAAATGAGTTAACAGCCGATTCACTTCCAAGTGAAACCCGCTTGGTGGGGTCACCAAGAAGCTGCCGAAGATCATCGGGCCGGCTTTGTCCTGTCTCTGCAAAGTGTTGAGTTACCTGTTTGACTAAACCTGGAACCTGCAAATCTTTTTTCACTGCCGCTAACGGATCACTCGACACCGCTTTTTTTCCGTCGCTGTTCATGATCTGTCCTTGCAGATTAGTAGTGCTGGTCAAGAACTCCGTCAAATCTCTTATGTTTGACCCATCTGAAAGGCCTATCCGATGTAATAACGGCTATTTCAATAGGCCCACCACAGAATTCCGGCAGCCGTGAAAATTTTAACCCTTTAATTGTCGTGTAGATGCACGAATAGACGTAATCGACTGCTTCGCGTAGTGGAAAATGGCCAGGGTGTCCAAGTATGGCTTTTCTCACTAAATTGTCAAGATCGGAATTTGATCCGCTCCAATGCGGACTCAATCGTATCTCCGCTAAGAGTGTAGGGTCAATACCGTAGAGGATTCGTTGTATTAGCACCGGGACTCCCCAAAATGCCGGCTCTTCTTGAGCAAGTCGGGCCGGAGTGGGTGCACCTATGTCTAAGGGTGAATAAATTATTTCGTAAGCCTCGGGGCTGAGACTGTCTGGTAGTGGGTCAGTCTGAAATTTCGCCCCCCTGACCCCGCATCGTAGAATGCGGCCATGTCAGACCAACCCGAGCCCATCAAGCCCGACCCCGCCAAGAAGCCCAAGCGCCCCGCCGACATGAATCAGCGGGCCAAGATGATTGTGGACTTGGCGACGGGCCAGGCGGATGAGGGCGACCCCGAGGCCGCGAAGCCAGGGCAGGCCGGCGGTGCCAAGGGCGGGCCTGCTCGGGCCGAGAAGTTGACAGCCGATGAGCGCAGCGAGATTGCCAAGAAGGCCGCGGCGGCTCGGTGGTCTAAGGGCGAATAGTCATATCCAACAATCGAAACCTAGGCGGTCACCAACCGCATCTCTTATCGATTGCATTCGGTCTTGAGTAACTAACACGAAGTTATGTTCCACCGAGCTTGCGGCAATCCATACATCGTTGATGTTAATACCTAGGCTTACCAAGTGCTCATCGGTCGTCGTTTTTGACGCTCTTGGAGGCTGTTGCTTCCAAAGGCTTTCCATAATCTCGCCATAATAGAATCTAGTCGTTTCCGTAATGGGCGTTGCGTTAGGCACAAATTCTTTTTCTATGAACTCTTCATACTCTGCTCTTCTAGTTGGATTAGTACTTACTGTCATACCATGGCCGGCGTGTATTTCGCCAAGAATTATGACGGAAGTACCATAGCTATCCCATCCATTCAGGCTGTTGAGACGTTGTATGGCAGCGGAGCTTCGATCAAAAATCGCTTGTATGTGATTGTTATCCAACAAATAGTACGCCAACTACTGGTCTCCCCGGGCGTCCAAACGGTCCAGCAAGCCAGATATAGTATTTTTTCCGAAACTGGCGCTGAGGCGATCGGACAGAGAAAAGAAAGCATCCTCACCTTCCGGGAAATAGTCCGGAAATTCGTGGGGTACGGGCCGTATGTGATTACGGAAAAACTCTAGTAGTTTCTGCTCTAAACGGGGCGGCATGTGATATGCATCCAGAACAACCGCATCAATTTCCATAAGCATCTTGGATGCATTCGACTCGTCAAATAAAGTGTTTACCGCGTCTAAATATTTCTTAATTAAAAGACGCAATCGCTCCTTTTGCTGTGATGTGAAAACGGGGAGCGGCAGATCCTGCAGGACCGATTTTGTTATGTCGATCTTGCCTTCTCTAGTAGAGATATAAGCATTAGCCACAGGTGAATTTAAAATAGCCGCTAGCGTCCACTCATCGTAATCATCGGAACGCGGCCATATGCCATAATAAGATTGGTAGCAGGCGAGGCCATCAGAATCAGCAAACGCTGCAATTCGCCAATGCCCTCGTGAACGCGTAGCCTTATTAACTATGACCTTTGGTTTACTCCAATCATGGTCAAAAGCGTTTCCCCTCCGATGTTCGGGTTCAAATGAAAGGAATTGAGTAGTGGGGGTTTGAAATACACCAGATTTTGCCAGAGGGGGTATACCCTTGCGGAAGCCACGCTTTGGTGTTCTAGAAACAAGTTTACTTCTCCATCCTGTTTCTACACCAGCTTCTGTCAGCGGTTTATTCCATTCAATGCCACGATGAATATCTGCGACGCTCTTGAGCGTTGGTCGGCTAGACAAAGCGTTCCAGATTTCAGGCAAGTCAGGAACTGTTAGAGTCTTCGCTGCGGCATCTGGCGTGCGATCAACAACGGTTTCACTTGACACTCGATGCTCAATTAAAAACTCTCGCCAGGATACCGGGTCATCATTCACCCGACGGAAATTGAGCTTGGTTGATTGGTGGGGTATGGGGTCCGATGCTATAAGTAGGCACACTTCAATGTCGGCGTTGAATGCTTTGTCCGGAAGCAATGTAATTTCAAGGGTGGCGTACCTCTCTGCTAGGCGCTTTCGCGCCTCAGAGTATCCGTTCCCGTCAACAAAAT
>JBCBSA010000021.1:0-16811 GCA_039819425.1 Planctomycetota bacterium | reverse complement strand
GGACGGCTTCGACAGCTCGGACCAAGTGATCGTCATGGCCTCGACCAACCGGGCCGACGTCCTCGACCCGGCGTTGACCCGCCCCGGCCGGTTCGATCGCCAGGTCCACGTCCCCCTGCCCGACATCAAGGGCCGCATCGAGATCCTCAAGGTCCACGCCCGCAAGATCAAGCTCAACCCCCAGGCCGACCTCGAAAAACTCGCCCGCGGCACCCCCATGTTCTCCGGAGCCGAGCTCGCCGCCATCATCAACGAAGCCGCCATCGGCGCCACCCTCCAGAACAAGGACTTCGTCGAGCACGACGACCTCGAAGAGGCCCGCGACAAGGTCAAGTACGGCCGCGCCCGCCGCTCCCACAAGATCGAAGAAGACGAAAAGAAGGTCATCGCCTACCACGAGGCCGGCCACGCCGTGGTCATGTACTACGACCAAGACTCCGAGCCCCTCCACAAGGTCACCATCATCCCCCGCGGCCAAGCCCTGGGCGTCACCTTCATGCTCCCCGAGAAGGACCGCCACATCCAGAGCAAGAAGCAACTCCTCGCCATGATGCGCGTCTGCTACGGCGGCCGCATCGCCGAGCAGATGTTCACCGGCGACCAGTACAACGGCACCGCCGGCGACATCCGCCAGGCCACCTCCATCGCCCGCGCCATGGTCACCGAGTACGGCATGTCCGAAAAGCTCGGCTTCCGCATGCTCGGCACCGACGACCAGGCCCAGCCCTGGGAGCAGCCCGACCGCCTCTACTCCGACGACACCGCCGACCTCATCGACCAGGAGATCAAGTCCCTGATTGATACGACCTACCAGCAGACCCTCGAGCTCATCGAGTCCAAGCGGCAACAAACCGAAGACCTCGCCCAGGCCCTCCTCAAGTACGAAACCCTCTCCTACGACGAGGTCGACAAGATCATGCAGGGCCAACCGCTGAACAAAGCCACCGTCAGCGAACTCCTCGCCGCCGAGCAGGAAAAGGCGGCCGCCGCCGACGCCGACCGCCCCGACCCCGCCGAAGCGGAGCGTACATCTTCCGGGGGCGAAGACGACGACCGCGCTCCGGGCCTGATGCCCACCCCGGCGTGATGCCGCATCTTTGCTCCTCTGCGTCTTTGCGTGAGCCGATCTGGTTCCTCACGCAAAGCGGCCAAGGGCACCAAGCAAGTATGCGTGACAGTGGTGGTGGGGTTCGAAGACTCACCCCACCCTACTTGCTGACGGTCTTGCTCGGCGTGTTGGTCGGCGCGAGCGGCTGTCGCTCCGATATCACCGGCCTCGAATTTTATGAGCCGTACACCAACCGATCGCTGACTCTGGATCGACCGGCGGCTTTGTCCGACAGCGTGTATCCAAGCCGCGGCTTCCCCTCGGGGACTCGCCAACTTGTGGTCTGGCAGGACAGATTTACCGGCGATGCTCGATTCCAGCGTATCCCCGCCGGTACCGGATACCGTATCCAGCGGATATGGCATTATCCCCCTTCGATCCCGCCTGCGATCGGTTCAATGTATGTGGTCGAACTATACATCAAGGGTGTGGAAGAAACCGTCGTCGCGAGTCCGTCTGATCTCGAGATCCCATTCCCACCCTGATCGACACGCGGCGGGTGCCGGGGCAGCCGCGTAAGGCAGGCGTACCCGCCTGCCGCCCGTTCATGGTCGGTTTTCGACAGGCGGGTACGCCTACTTGACCCGGGGTCGAGGTTGACCGCTCGATGCGGCGAGGGGTAACGTTATGAGTGGTTGCCGTGTGTTCACTCGGGGCGGATCCGCATGCGTTGGCTGGCGTTGACCATCCTGTTGGGCTTGAGCGTTGGCTGTCATTTCCAAGCGCCCGGCCTCAACCGTCATCAATGGGCGATCGAAGGGACCGTGGTCGATGAGTCGGGAGCTCTCGTCCCCGAGCCGGTACGGCTGCATGTCATGGTGTCCGAGGTTCGGCCGTACCTGACGTACGGCATCAAGACGCCTCGAGGATGGCAGAGTGTCTCGGATCGCCGGTCCCTGTATGTCGTCGCCGATCCGCACTTCGAGATCAAAGCGGCGGGGCGCGCCTTGGCCGTCCAACTCATCCGTCCCGATGCTCCATCCGCGGCTCCTTCTTCAGGACCTCCCGGGGCAGACGAGGTTTTCTACTACCAATATTTCTTCGAGCGATCGTCCGACGACGAGACAAAACACCGGGGTCTGAAGTTGACCGCGGGTGACGGGCCGAGCGACGACCCTTCGCCGGCCGCGTGGTACAAGGTTCGGGTTCGTGGTCAGATACAAGACCCGTGGGAGCAGCTACGCGCAGAAGCCGATTCGCGTTGAGGGGACGGGAGGGGGGCGGGCCGCTTCGCAGGTCTTGTCGGTCGGGGGCTTGCGGATGGGGTTCGATCCGCTCGACGTGGCGATCCGGACGGGGCGTGCGTTCGGGGTCCGCTTGCCGCCCCGGATAGCGTGGGCGGGATCGTGAAGGCCGTGGAAGACGCCGGAGTCTTTGTGGGCCCACGGCCGTCTACGACGGTCCGTGGGGCCGCGGCTTTGGTTTGAGGTGGGTGGCGGCGAGTCGCTCGCGCGGGTGCGCCGGCTGAGCATCGGCGGCGACGCGGCGGGGAGAGGCGAAGGCAACGGAGCCTTGGGATGCGGTATTCTCTGCCCGGCGGGTTCGGGTTTCGAGGGTTCGGCTTTGACGAATTATCGGGAATCGGTCGTGCGACAGACGAGTCTGATGTTGGTGGCCGCGGTGATGGTGGTGGCCACGCCGTGGGGGTGGGGGGGTGATGCGGTGGCGCAGCCGGCGGTGCGTCCGCGGGCGCCGGGTACGCCGCAGCCGCCGCCCCCGGAAGCGGGCTTGTTGCGGCCGCCGCCGGCGGTGTTGACACAGGACCTGGATTACTCGGTGTTGGCTGCCCCCGAGCTGCGGACGGACCGGTTCGATGCGCTGCGTTATATCCCGGTGGGCGACGCGGAGGACGGGGCGTTTGTCAGCCTGGGGGTGAAAGCGCGGTTCGAGTACCAGTTCTTCGAGGACCAGATCTTCGGGTCGGTGCCGGGGAGCACGGAGTTTTTCAACACGCGGGTGAACCCGTGGGCGTCGCTGACGCTGGGGCCGAGGCTGCGGGCGTTTGTGGCGTTCAAGCACGGGGACATCCTCAACGGCGAGGTCGTGGAGCCGCCGACGGAAGACGACAGCTTCGACCTGCACCAGGGCTTCGTCGAGTGGAGCTTCGGGGACGCGCTGGGCCGGGACGTGTCGGACGTGCTGGTGCGGGTGGGACGGCAGGAGCTGCACTACGGGGCGGGGCGGTTTGTCAGTATCCGGGAGGGGCCGAACGTGCGCGACGACTTCGACGGGGTGACGCTGCGGGTGCGGGCCCGGGACCGGAGCGTGACCGACGGGTTGGCGTTTTTTCTGGTCGACGACAGGCCGGGCGGGTTCGACAACGGGACGAACACGGAGGAGGGTTTGTGGGGCGTGTACCACAGCCGGCCGGCGGGGGAGTTGGCGGGCCGGCCGTTGTTTCTGGACGTGTATTACATCGGGTTTCAGTTCGACGACCTGCCGTTCGTGACGGCGGTGGGGACGGAGCTGCGGCACTCGGTCATGGTGCGGCCTTGGGTCGGCGGGCCGCCCGGGGCACCGGGGTGGGGGGGTGACCTGGAGACGGGGTTCCAGTTCGGCGACCTCGACACGGCGGCGGGCGACCTGGACATCTTTGCGTTTCAGCTGGTGGGCCACGTGCAGTACACGTTCGCGGACCGGCCGCTGAAGCCGACGGCGCGGATGCGGTTCGGCTACACGAGCGGGGACGCCGACGGGGGCGACGGGACGCTGGGCACGTACCGGGCGGCGTTCCCCCCGGGGAGGTTTTTCGGGGACACGACGGTGATCGGGCCGGGGAACATCTTCGGGTTTCAGCCGGAGTTCGACTTGCGGCTGGGGCCCAAGACGACGCTGACCTCGAGCACGCGGTTCTATTGGCGGTCGGACACCGACGACGGGCTGTACAGCCGGGGCAACACGATCCTGCGCGGCGCGGCCGGCGACGAGCGGTACATCGGCTGGGAGACGAACCTGCTGCTGGACCACGACCTGGACGCGAACTGGCGTGTGGGGCTGGCGGTCGGGTATTTCGAGCCGGGCGATTTCTTCGACGACAACCCGCCCGGGGACGCGATCATCTTCGCCGCGGCCAAGGTCATCTTCGGTTTCTGAAACCGGAAAGGGCGATTCCGGTTCCGTTTTCGGGTTATCGCTTAACGCCGGGGTCCTCGTCGCCGAAGAGCTTGGTACGTGCCGCCGACGCTTTGGGTCGGGCCGGTGTTTCTGTCGCGTGACCGTCGAGGAGCTGTCTGTGTCCATCAAACTCAAGCTGATCTTTCTGGCCGCGGTGCCCGTGGCGGTGGCCGCGACGCTGACGCTGGTGCTGTACGCCAAGAGCGCCCGCACGTCGCAGCAGATGGACGACGTCCGGCAGCTCACGGAGCTGGCGGTGCGGGTCGGGGCGTTGGTGCACGAGACGCAGAAGGAACGCGGACGCACGGCCGGGTTCCTCGGCAGCAAGGGCCAGAAGTTCGCCAAGGAGCTGCCGGAGCAGCGCGGGCTGACCGACACGCGGCACGCGGAGCTGACGGCCTACCTCGAAGGGTTCGACGCCGACCGCTACGACCAGGCGTTCCGCGACGACTTCGCCGCGGCCCTGGCCGACCTGGGCGAGCTCGAAGACCGCCGGCGGCAGGTCTCCGCCCAGTCGATCCCGACCGGTGAAGCGCTGGGGTATTACACGGCGATGAACGGCCGGTTCCTCGACGCGATCGGCGTGATGTCCGAGCAGAGCGAGGACGCGGGCCTGACGCGGACGATCGCGGCGTACGTCCACTTCCTCAAGGGCAAAGAGCGGGCGGGGATCGAACGCGCGGTCTTGTCGAACACCTTCGCGGCCGACCGGTTCGGGCCCGGGATGTTCCGCAAGCTCGTCGGCCTGGTGACGCAGCAGGACACGTACATGGCGGAGTTCGAGGCGCTGGCCTCGGACGGGGCGCTGGCGTTCTACGAACAAGCGCAGGGCGACCCGGCCTTCGCCCAGGTCGAGGCGTTCCGCGCCGAGGCGTTCGCCCACGCGGCCGAGGGCGGCTTCGGCGTGGACGCGGGGACGTGGTTCGCCACGATCACGCAGAAGATCAACCAACTCAAGGCGACGGAAGACTTGCTCGCCGAGGAGTTGAAAGACCAGGCCGAGGTGGCGTTGGCGTCGGCGGACCGGGCGCGGATGATGTTTGCGGCCCTCGCGGCGGCGGTCGTGCTGCTGGGTGGGGCGGGGGCGTGGTGGACGGTGCGGTCGATCAGCCGGCCGCTGGGCCGATTGATGCGGGGCATCCGCGAGGTCCAGCACAGCAAGGACCTGACCAACGCGGTGGACTGCCGCGGCCGGGACGAGATCGCCACGCTCGCGCGGAGCTTCAACGAGATGATCGAGGCGTTGGCGGAGATCTTGCGTGAGGTGCGTCAGTCCAGCGAAGACGTCGCCGCCGCCGCGACCCAGGTCGCCGCGTGCAGCGAAGAGGTGTCGTCGGGGATGGGCGAGCAGTCGGGCCAGGTCCAGTCGATCAGCGCGGCGATCGAGCAGATGTCGGCCAGCGTCGCCGAGGTCGCGCGTCAGGCCGAGGACGCCGCGGGCGACGCCGACCGCGCCGGCGGGGTGGCCCGCGAAGGCCGTCGTGTGGTGGGGGACACGGTCGAGGGCATGCAGACGATCCGCGACGCCGTCACCCGGTCCGCCGACGCCGTCACCGAGCTGGGCAAACGCGGCGAGCAGATCGGCCAGATCATCGAGGTCATCAACGACATCGCCGACCAGACGAACCTGCTGGCCCTCAACGCCGCGATCGAGGCGGCCCGGGCCGGCGAGCACGGGCGCGGGTTCGCCGTCGTCGCCGACGAGGTCCGCAAGCTCGCCGACCGCACGACGCAGGCGACCAACGAGATCGGCGAGTCGATCACCGCGATCCAGAACGAGACCGGCCAGGCCGTCGAACGCATGAACGCCGGCACCGGGCAGGTCGAGTCGGGCGTCGCCGCCGCCAACCGCGCCGGCGAGAGCCTCGAAGAGATCGTCGCCAGCTCCGGGTCGCTGACCCACAAGGTCCAGTCCATCGCCGCCGCCGCCGCCGAGCAGTCCGCGGCGTCGGAGGAGGTCGCCCGAGGCGTCGAGTCGATCAACGCCGTCACGAACCAGTCGCTGGAGGGCATGCGTCAGTCGGCCGAGGCGTCGGAGCACCTGTCGCGTCGGGCCGAGGAGCTGCGCGAACTCGCGGGACGGTTCACGACCTGAACCCCTGATCCCGTACCGCGCGGGCAGCCAACAACCCGACGTCCCACCCGGTTCGGCCCTCGGATGTGGCCGAGCGGTTTTTTACAGGGTTTGGCTTGAACCGGATCGGAGATAGGGTTATACCTAGGTTTCGTTGGATCGGTAACCCTTTTTGAGGTTTGGCCAGTGGGTTTTCGGGAACGGGTGGGCTTCCGAGATCGCCGGATCTGTGGCGCTAGGCCCCGGCTCCACCCGCGACGAACGGACCCGTCAGAACCACTCACAGATCCGTGTCATCCGATCGGCCGACCTCGGAGTCCGAGGGGGCGAGCGGGAGCGGGTGTTGTTCTCGACGTTGAGCGGGGCGTGTTGAGGAAGATGATCTGGCCGGCCTTTTGTTTTTGTGGGCCCGTTTGCTCTCCGTGACTCGGCCTGGAAAATCCTATGTTGAACCGCATCTCCGGTGTTTCGTTGTTGTCCGCGGCGGCCGTCGCCCTCGCGGTATCGCCGCTCGCGGCTTGTGCTCAGGGCCAGACGGCCGACGCCCCGTTGGCGATGGCGGACCAGGAAGTCGGCCAGACGTTCACGGTCACGATGCAAGACAAGCCCGAGCCGTACACCGGCCCGGCGGTCCGCAACAGCCCGATGATCGTCTCGCGAGACGGCCGGCAGCTGAACCTGCCCGAGGGTTTCGAGGCGACGCTGCTGGCCGGCGGCCTGGAGCACCCGCGGCAGGCGTTGGCGCTGCCCAACGGCGACGTCTTGATCGCCGAGCAGCTGCCCGGTTACCTGACGATGCTGCGGGACGACGACGGCGACGGCCGGGCCGACTGGATCGGCCGCCACGCGGCGCAGTTCTACGCGCCCTACGGGTTGGCGTATCGCTCGGGCGAGATCCTCGTCGCCGACCAGCAGGGTCTGTGGACCATCGCCTACCAGGAGGGGTCGCTGCGTCCGCCCTACGCCCAGCCGCGCCGCAAGAGCGAGACCCCCGAAGACCAGCGGGCCCCGGGCAGGTACATGGACGGCCAGGAGCCGCTCAGCGAAACGGGCGTCTTCGGCCTCATCCAGGGCCACTTCAACCGCGACATCGCCCTGGGCCCCGACGGGACGATCTACGTCGGCGTCGGCAGCGCCGGGAACCTCGCCGTCGAGCCCAAGCCCAAGTGCACCATCCAGGCCTTCAACGCCTCGGGCGGCAACCAACGCACCGTCGCCTCGGGGATGCGCAACCCCTGCGGCCTCGCCGTCCACCCCGACACCGGCGAGCTCTTCGCGCTCGTCCAGGAACGCGACGGCCTCGGCGACGTGCTCGTGCCCGACTTCCTCACCGAGGTCCAAGAGGGCGGCTTCTACGGCTTCCCCTACAGCTACATCGGCTCCAACCCCCAGCCCGGGTTCGCCCCGATGGCCCCGGACAAGGTCGAAGCCGCGATCGTGCCCGACCTGCTGTTCGAGTCGCACTCGGCCACGATGGACCTGGCGTTCTACAACGGCCACGACCAGTTCCCCGAGAAGTACCGCGACGGCGCCTTCGTGGCCATGAAGGGCAGCTGGAACCGCTCGGAGCCGACGGGCTACAAGGTCGTGTTCGTCCCGTTCGAGGACGGCGAGCCCAAGGGGGGCTACGAAAACTTCGCCACCGGCTTCTGGGTCGGCGGCGAGGACCGGGCCGAGGTCTGGGGCCGGCCCAGCGACGTGGAGGTGGCCCCCGACGGGTCGCTGATCGTCGTCGACGACACGGGCGGCACCGTCTGGCGGATCACGTACAGCCGGCCGGGGAACGCCGACGATGAGTAAGCCCCGCCGCGCGGCCAAGGCTTTCACGCTGATCGAGTTGCTGGTCGTGATTTCGATCGTCGCGCTGATGATCGGGCTGCTGCTGCCCGTGCTCGGCGCGGCCCGCGACGCGGCGATCGACGCGAAGTGTCAGGCGAACCTGCGCAGCGTGCACCAGTCGTTCCACGTCTACGCCAACACCTACGACCAACGCGTGCCGATCGGCTACCGGGCGGGGCGGCTCCAATTCAACACGAACGTCTACAGCGGCTTCGCCAGCACGTTCGTGCTCTACGGCTGGCTGTACAACGAGGGGCTGATGGAGTCGCCCGAGGTGTTCTACTGCCCGGCCGAGACCAGCGACGACCAGTCGTTCGACGGCGCCAAC
This sequence comes from Planctomycetota bacterium, assembly GCA_039819425.1. Lineage (GTDB taxonomy): Bacteria > Planctomycetota > Phycisphaerae > Phycisphaerales > Phycisphaeraceae > Algisphaera. The sequence goes on along the minus strand of JBCBSA010000021.1, from coordinate 8,348 downwards.
AACCCCTGGCCACCCGGCACGCCGGGGCAGAACGTGCTGACGAGTTACGGGCTCGCGCCGCTGGCCCCGATCCCCGACAACCCCGCGACGGCCGACGGCCTGCCGCAGCTGGACCTGCTGGGGTCTGGGGCGATCCTGGCCGACAGCGTGGGCCTGCCCGAGCGAGTCGACTCGCGGCACGGCGACGGCGTCCACGTGCTCCACGCCGACAGCGCGGTGCGCTTCGTCGAGCGTGACCGCTTCGACGCCGATTTGGAATTGTGCACGTCGCTCAACGCCATGTTCAACGACGAACAGCAGCGGATCTGGGACGAGCTGGACCGACGCTGATTCCACGAACCGATCGCGGCCTCATCCCGCGCGGCGGGCCCACTCGGTCTCGAGCGGGGCGAGGGTGTTGCGGGCCGACTCGCGCTCGGCTTGAAGGCGCTTGACCTTGTCGCCGTCGGCGAAGACGGCGGGGTCCATCAGGGCGAAATCGATCTCCTGGAGGCGGGCTTCGAGGCGCTCGATCTCGGATTCGAGTTTGGCCTGGCTGAGCTTGCTCTCGGCGGCGGCGGGGGGGCTGAGTTTTTTCGAAGTGGGTTTCTTGGGTTTCGCCGGTTTTGTTTTTGGTTTGGATTTGGAGGGGGAAGTTCCGGGGGTGGGCGCTGAAGTGGCCGAGCCTTGGGAGGCTTGCGGGGGAGGGGTTTGTTGCTGGGTGTGCCAGTCGGAGTAGGTGCCGAGGAAGTGGGTGACGCCGCCGTGGCCGTCGAAGACCAGGAGCTGATCGACGAGCTCGTCGAGGAGCATGCGGTCGTGGGTGATGAGGATCAGCGTGCCGGCGTGGGACTTGTTGCCGGCGGTGGAGTAGGCCTGCTGCTGGGTGGTGTAGGTGCGCAGGGTCTCTTCGAGGCGTTCGGCGCTGGGGATGTCCAGGTGGTTCGTGGGTTCGTCGAGGACGAGCAGGTTGTGCCCGCCGTTGACCAGCCCGGCGAGCACGGCCCGGGCCCGCTCGCCGCCGGAGAGGACCGACATCGGCTTGTCCTGCTCCAGCCCCGAAAACAGGAACGCCCCGGCGAGGTCGCGGGCTTCCTGTTCCAGCTCGTTGGGCGTGAACGCCCGGAGGTACTCGACGATCGACCGCGACAGGTCGAGGTGCTCGTGGGTCTGCGTGAAATAGCCCACGTCGATCTGGCTGCCGACCTTGCCGCCCCCGGAAGTGGGTTGCTGTTCACCCAGGAGGCAGCGGACGAAGGTGGACTTGCCGGCGCCGTTGGGGCCGATGACGCCGAGGCGTTCGCCGCGTTTGAGCGAGAGCGACACGTCGGTGAAGAGCGTCTTGGCTTGGCCGTCGTTGTCGTGGGTGAGCGAGAGGCCCTCGGCCTCGGCGACGACGTCGTTGCCGCGCTGCTTGGGGCTGAAGTTCAGCTTCATCACGTCGAGCTCGACCGGCGGCTCGAGGAGGTGGTCGCGCTTGAAGCGTTCGAGGCGTTTCTCCCGGCCCTGGGCCTGCTTGGCGCGCTGGCCGGCGCGGTAGCGGTCGATGAAGTCCTGCTCGGCCTTGATCTTGGTCTGCTGCTTCTCGAAGGCCCGGCGTTGGTCTTCGATGCGGGCGGCTCGGAGTTCGCGGAACTTGGCGTAGTTGCCGGGGTACTCGACCATCTGACCCGCTTCGAGTTCGTAGATCTTGGTGACCACCCGGTCGAGCAACCAGCGGTCGTGCGAGATCAGAACAACGGCCCCGGTGAACTGGCGTAGGAATTCTTCAAGCCACTCGCGGCCGGCGATGTCGAGGTGGTTCGTCGGCTCGTCGAGCAGCAGCACGTCGGGCTCGGACAGCAGCAGCTTGGCGAGGGCGAGCCGGCCTTTTTGTCCGCCGGAGAGGTCGCCACACTTGATGGAGAACATCGCGTCGGTGAGCCCGAGGCCGTGGAGGGTCTCGTCGATCTTGTGATCGACGGCGTAGCCCCCGGAAGCCTGCATCTTCTCTTCGAGTTGTTCGTATTTCTTGAGCAGTGATTCGAGTCGGTCGCCCTCGGCGGAGCCCATGGCCTCGGCGGTCTCTTCGAGTTGGCGGTGCAGGGTTTCGAGCTCGGCGAAGGCGTGGCCCGCTTCTTCGCGGAGCGTGCGCTGCATGTCGAGGTCGTGGTCCTGGTGGAGGTAGCCGGTGGTCGCGCCGCGGGCGAGCTGGATCTGGCCGGACTCGGGCTTCAACCCATCGGATAGTCCCGTGGTCCCCCCGAGCTTGGCGATCATTTTCAAGAGCGTGGACTTGCCGCAGCCGTTGCGGCCGACGAGGCCGACGTGTTGGCCGGCGTCGACGGTGAGGTTCACGCCGTCGAGGACGGTGCGGTCTCCGTAGGAAAACACGACGTTGGCGACGCTCAGCAGGGCCATGGCCGGGCAGTGTAGGGCGAGCCGGGGCAGGGGGCGGTGGTGTCGAGGGCGAAAGCCAAAAATACCGCGACCTAAGGGTTCGTAGTTCCGCCGGAATCGACCGCCTTCTATCTGCGTCTGCCCGCTCCTGCACAACCTCGCGGTCCTCCGGGCTTCCGCGGCACGGATGACTTTCGCCGCCAAGTGAGTGCGGAGCAGGCGCAAGCGCGAGGCCGGTGCGGTCCGCCCAGCGCGGCCCGGGACCGGCAGGTCACAGCGCAACACGCCCCAGCCAGACGACGTAGCCGACGTAGCACGCCAGCAGGACCGCCGCCTCGGCGCGGCGGATGCTGCGGCCGGTCATCGCCATCGCCATGAGCATCACCGAGAAGCCCGCCATCACCAGCAGGTCCACCACCCCGCCGGCGGGCAGGGAGATCGGCCGGACCGTCGCGGTGAGCCCGAAGACGAACAGCAGGTTGTAGATGTTCGACCCCACGATGTTGGCGATCGCCACGTCGGTCTGTCCTCGCCGCGCCGCGATCAGGCTGGTCGCCAGCTCCGGCAGCGACGTGCCCACCGCCACCAGTGTCAACGCCACCACGACTTCCGGTACGCCCGCGGCCCGCGCCAGCCCGGTCGCCCCCGTCACGGTGAGCTGCCCCCCGACCACCAGCAGGACCATCCCCCCCAGCACCCACAGCCCCGCCCGCCCGCCCCCGCCGGCGTTCTCCGCCGGCGGCCCGGGCAGCCCCGCCGAGAGGTCGCTGGCGTCGGTCTTGCGCGCCCGCAGCGCGTCGCCCAGCAGGTAGTACAGGAACACGCCGAACAGCAGCAGCAGGATCAGGCCGTCGTCGCGGTCGAACCGATCGACCGCCCGGCCGGTCAGCAGCCGGTCCTCGGCCAGCACCAGCACGGCCAGCGTGCCGAGCAGCATCATCGGGACCTCGCGGACGATCACCGCGTGCTGCACGCTCAGCGTCCGGTACGCCGCGGTGAGCCCCAGGAGGAGTCCGATGTTGGCGACGTTCGAGCCGACAACGTTCCCGAAGCCCACCTCGCTGTTGCCGCGCCACGCCGCGAGCAGGTTGACCACCAACTCCGGCGTGCTGGTGCCGAACGCCACGACGGTCAGCCCGATGATGAGCGGCGGCACGCCGAGTTGCCGGGCCAGGGCGACCGCGCCGCGGACCAGCCATTCGCCGCCGACCAGCAGCGCCCCCAGGCCCGTCAACAACCACACCAGATCAAGCATCGCTGCTTGTTAGCCTATCTCAAACGAAGCGTATGTTGAGCGGGTGACGCGCAGCGTCCCGTTCAGCGTGGCGTCGAAACGGGCCTACCGCCGCGAAGCGCTGACGCTGTTCGGAGCGGTGGCGGGCGTGGGCAGGTGGTCGGGCCGGGCGTCGATCTGCGCGGTGCCGGTGTAGACCCAGACGGTGTCGGCGACGCCGGTGACGTTGACCCGGCCGGCGTGGGTGTTGGCCCAGTCGCGCAGGGCCGCCAGCTTCACCGGGGCCTGCGGCTCGACGGCGTGTTCCTCGCCCGGGGGCAGGCCCCAGACGATCGCGGGGCCGTCGGTGTAGAGCACCAGCCACAGCCGGTTGCGCAGGTCGCGGTGCGACACGTCGTAGGCGGTGATCTGGTCGGCGTAGGGCTCGCGTCGCAGCAGCGTCTCCAGCGCCAACGCCGCCCGCAGGTCCGCCCCCGGCCACGCTCGGCCGTAGCCCTCGGTCGGCGGCCCCGCCGCGACGCCCGTCACCAGCGGCAGCCCGCCCCAGCGCGACGACGCCCGGTCCAGCGGGCCGTCCAGCCACACCCCGTCGTGGTCCACGACGTGGGCCTTCGCGGCGTCTTGCCGGTCACGCACCAGCGCCGCCGGCGTCCGGTAGTCGGCCGTCACCTTCACCACCCCGCCCGCGACCCGCCGCACCTGACGCACCCGGGCGATCCACGGCTCGTCGTCGAGCACCGCCGCCGCGTCACGCAGGCCCCGGCCGTCCAGCGGGTTGTCGTTGACGCTGTGCGCAACCTTGCGGCACAGCTGGTCCCGCAGCGACGCGTCCATCCAGCTCGGCGCGTCGACCAGCTTTACCGACGCCGTCGTCACCGTCACCGAGCGGGCTTCCGCGGCGTATCGGCCCAGCGTCCGCTCCGCCGCGTTCCACCCGATCACCAACGCGATCGCCACCGCCACGCCGCCGGCCAGCTTCAGCCCCAGCAGCGTCCGCTCGGGGTCCCAGCCCTTGGCCCGGGCCCCGCGGCCGGTCTTGCGCTTGCTCTTCTTCCCACCCGAACCCCCAGAACTGTTTTTACTGCTCAAGAACCAACCCATGGCGTTCGGGACCTCCTGTCGTGCCGGGTTCCATCGACCGGCCGGGCCCGGCCGGCCCACTGAATCTCATTCAGGGGCGATAACCCCGCCCGCCCCCGGGTGCCGCCGCCGAATTATTCGTGCGTGGCCCGTTCAGACGATGACATCAGGACTCCGGTTCATTGCAAGTTCTGTGTCCGATTCTCGACCGCCGTCCCACCGTGAGGCCCGTCATGCCCCGAACCCAACCCCGCTTGTTCCTCGTCGCCGCCGTCGTGATGTCGGTGGCCGCCGCCCCCGCCGCGGACGCGTTGAGCACCGCCTACCAAGTCGTCGGCCAGTTCGGCGAAGGCGCCCAGCCCACCACGCTGGACAACGGGTCGTTCACGCTCGACCTCGTCTTCGACGGGTCCGCAGACGCCGACCCGGGCCTGTCCAACTTCGCCGACGCCCTGCTCGGCTTCGCCGCCGTCGACTTCACGCTCGAGCTCTCGCCGGCCGGCGCGGACCCCGTGGTCGTCGACGCCGCGGCCCGGCCCGACGCCACCGGTTTCGCCCTCTTCGCCGGCGAGGTCACCGGCTTCGACACCGCCGAGACCCGCATCGAGCTCGGCGTCAGCCTGAATTCGGACCCCACCCTCGAAGACCGCGGCCCCACCCTCGTCGAGCTCGACTTCCTCGCCCCCGAACTCGCCGACGTGTTCTTCAAGGACGGGCTCCACAGCCTGCCCGGCCCGCTGAGTTTGGTCGCCGGCTCGGCCCTCGACGAGGGGGCGGACCGCCGCGTCCCCGTCACCGCCGCGACGCTCACCGCGACGCCGAGCCCGGACGTGGTGGCGTTCGAGCCGCCGTCGAGCGGCCCCGTCGGCCAACCGGGCGGCGGGCCCGCGGTCGTCCCCACGCCGGGCGCCGCGGCGGGGGGCCTGGCGTTGCTCGCGGGACTGATCCTGCGTTCGGGACGCCGCATCGGCCGCGGCTGACTCTCGGCCGGTTAGACCCGGGCTCGACCCGGGGCTAACGGCAGGATTCACCCCGACGCCGCCCGGCGCACCAGCCGGTCCACCAGCGCCGGCATCGCCAGCCCCGCCCGCGCCGCCGCCATCGGCAAGAGCGAGTGCGTCGTGAACCCCGGCATCGTGTTCACCTCGATCACCCAAGGCTCGCCGCTGCCGTCCAGCATCACGTCCACCCGCGCCAGGTGACGACACCCCAGCCCCCGGAAGACCGCCACGGCCAGCGCCCCGAGCCGGCCTTCAACTTCCGGGGGGGCGTCGAAACGGTACTGGGTGTCGTCGCGTTCGTATTTGGCCGCGTAGTCGTAGAACGCCGTGGCCGGCACGATCCGGATCGTGGGCAAGGCGATCGGCTCGCCGTCCTCGTCCTCGATCACCCCCACCGTCAGCTCGGGGCCCTCGACAAACCGTTCGACCAGCAGCTGCTCGTTGCGTGTCGCCAAGTCCGCCCACGCCGCAGCCAGGTCCTCGGCGGTGTGGCAGATCGCCAGGTCGATGCTCGACCCGTCGTCGTGCGGCTTGAGCACCACGGGCCCGGTGAAATCCGGATGTGACCCGTTGGCGAGCATCTCGAACTCGGGCGTCGGCAGGCCTAGGTCCATCAGTCGCCGTTTGGTCTCGGTTTTGTTCATGCACCGCGCCGCCGCATCCGCCCCGCAGCCGACGTAACGCACCCCCGCCGCGTCGAGCGCCCGTTGGCACCCGCCGCCTTCGCCCCACTTGCCGTGGAACACGGGGAAGACGACGTCGCCTTGCCATTCACCGAAGGCGTCGAGCGCGGATGCGTCCGTCGGCCCCATGTCGCGTTCCATCACGTCGTGCCCCGCCTCGCGCAGCGCCGCCGCCACCTGCCCCCCCGACACCAGCGACACGTCGCGTTCCCGGTCCGGCCCGCCGGCGAGCACCATCACTTTCATCATCGTTCTCCTGAACACCCGTCGCGTCAGCTCACGAACCGGATCTTCGTCTCGATCCCCGAGTCACGCCAGCGGACGTCGGCTCGGCCGTTAGTCAACGACAGCTCGCTGAATTGGTGGAGGTGGTCCGACCCGTCCCGGGCGAAGTAGTCGGCCTCGGAGTGCGTGCCCGACAGCGCCGGGCAGGCCCGGTACACCCGGCCGCCGACTTGGTGGTCGAACCGCCGGTGGACGTGGCCATGAAATACCCCCCGGAAGTCGGGGCGGTCGAGCAGGGCCAGCATCGCGTCCCGAGCCGTCGCGGCCGGGCACCAATAGTGTTCCCGCGGCTCGCGGACCTCGCCCGGCCCCCGCAGGAACAGCGGCGTGTGCTGGAAGACCCACACCGACTCGCCCGCCGCCTCCGCCGTGTCGAGCTGCTCCCGCAACCAGCTTTCTTGTTCCGCTTCCGGGGGCAGGCCCGAGCCGAGGAGCATGGCGTTGAGCCCGAGCAGGCGGTGGCCGTCGGCGGCGTGGGCGAAGCGGTCGGGGCCGACGTGTTCGTGCCACTGCGCGACGTACCGCTCGCTTACGGTGGGCGTCGACCGCGACGAGACGAAGTTGCCCACGTCGTGGTTGCCCGGCACGACGTAGACCGTGCCCGGCAGCGTCCGCAGCCACTGGGCCGCGGGCCCGAACTCGTCGGGGTTCATATGGCCGGCGTCGGTCAGGTCGCCGGTGATCACGATGACCAAGTCGTCGGCGTCCGGCTCGGCCCGCAGCCTCGCGGCGGTCCGCTCGGCGTTGTCCCACGCGGTCCGGTTCGCGGCACCGCTCCACGGGTGGTCGGTCGGCCCGAGGTGGAGGTCGCTGAGCTGGATCACACGCATCGCGGACGGCGGTCCCGTTAGGCGCTGCTGCCGATGTGCTGGACGATGGGGGTCAGCAGGTCGGGGATGAGCTTGTCGGTGGCGAGGCGTTCGCCGTGGGCGTTGAGGGCGTGGATGAGCTTGGGCATATCGCCCAGGTCCTCGACGGGGCCGTACTGGCGGAGGGTGAGGAACAGGCTGATGGGCTCGCCGGAGTAGCGCTTGGACGAGCCGCGGCGGGAGCGGGGGCGGGTCTTGACCTCGTAGTAGGCCTGGAGGTCGCCGGCGTCGTTGAGGGCCTGGCCGAAGACGGGCTGGACGTCGAGGACTTTGTCCGGGGCGTCGCCCAGGAGCGAGCCGAGCGGGGAGTCGGCGTAGAGGGCCTCGAACACGACGGCGTCGTGGTTCTGCTTGCACTCGAGGTCGAAGCCGTACATGAGCTCGACGTAGTCGACGTCGAGGGGGCTGATGGTGAGGTGGTAGGGGGCCAGTTCGAGGACGAGCTTGTGGTAGTCGAGGGCCTGGTCCATCGTCTCGGGGTTGACGTGGCCGGTGCGGATGGAGTTTCGCCGGAGGGCGAGCCAGGTGTAGCGGGCGTCCTTACGGGCGGACTCGAGGGCGAGTTCGCCGTCGTAGCGCTTGAAGCGGTTCATCGCCGGCAGGCTCTTGCGCATCCGGTCGAAGAAGTGGAGAATCGTCTCCCGCTCCGACGGCAAGTCCATCTTGAGGGCGAGCTTGTGGTTGATGTAGAAGTCGGTGCACAGGGCACCGAAGCTGGTCGCCATGGGTGGGGTTCCGGGGGATACTTCCGGGGGAGATTTCCGGGGGATCATTTCGGGGCGGGCTAATCATGGAGTATACCCGCGGCCCGGTGAGGTGGTATCGGTGAGGGGCCGAC
>JBCBSA010000020.1:0-17168 GCA_039819425.1 Planctomycetota bacterium | reverse complement strand
GCGGTGGTGCTGCCGTGGGCGGCGCGGCGGCGAGGCGGTGGCCACGCCGGGGCGGTGACGCTGGGCGGGACGATCGACGCGCGGCGGGACCGGCAGCTCTTGTGGGTCAGCCGGGGATTAGTCGTCGCGTGGGGCGTGGTGCTGACGGCGGCGGCGTTCGGCGTGGACCGGTACCTCACGGCGCAACGGGCGGCGGGACGGGACGTGCCGTTCCTCGACCTCGCCCTCGGGCTGGGCAGCTACGTCACGGGCACGCTGCTCGCCGCGTTCGCGCTGGCGTGGCTGCCGCTGCGGCGGGACGGTTACGGGTTGATCTTCGCCGCTCCGCTGAGCATCGCGATGGTGTGGGCCTCGCGGTTTCACGGGGACGTCGGACGTTTCGACGCACCCACTGCGGCGGCCGTCGTCGGAGCGGTCATCTTGGCGGCGTGGGTCGTCGCGGCGTGGGTGACGTCAGACACCCAAAAGAAGCTCGCCCGAACCGGCTGGGTCGTGCTCGGCGGCGTGGGGCTGGTCGTGATGAGCCGCTACGGCTGGTTCGCCGGGCCGCCGGGCCAAGACGGGCTGCCGACGCGGGTGTCCGTCGCCTGGCCGTGGTACGCGGTAATCGGAGCCGTGACCGCGTTCGTCTTCGGGGTTCTGCTCGGTAACCGACGCTCCCCGACCGAGTCGATTACCCGGGGGCTTCCGGGGGGCGGGGGAACGCCCGCGGCAGGATTCGAACCTGCGACCTGAGCTTTAGGAAAGCCCTGCTCTATCCGCTGAGCCACGCGGGCCCCCCCGGAAGTTTCCAAGAGCGGCTCAACGTGGTCAAGTTAGTCAGCCGTCCCCTCTACCGCTGCACCTTCGGCACCCACGCCGTCGTCCGCCCGCCCACCGTGTCGAAGTCGATCTCCTCGCCGCGGCCCGTCAGCGCCTCGTCGTTCTTCCCCCACCGGTGATGGAACAGCCACGTCGACGGGAACCGCTCGTAGTCCGCCTCCCACGCGCACGCCTTGGTCAGCACATACTTCACCTTGCTCCGCACCGCCTTGATTTCGTCGCGCGACAACTCCTTGGCGATCCGCTGCGGCGCGACCTGGGCCTGATACAGCACCTCGTCGGCGATCCAGTTCCCGATCCCCGCCAGGAACGACTGGTTCAACAGCAACGCCTTGATCGGCGTGTTCCGCTTCGCCAACGCGTCGTACCACCACCGCGACCCGGGCAGCTCGGCCAACGCGTCGGGGCCCAGCTCCGACAGCGGCGGCTCGTTCGGCGGGTCGTCGGCCAGCCGTATCCGCCCGAAGCGCCGCGAGTCGCAGAACGCGAACCGGCGGTCGTCGTCCAGCATGAGCTCGACCTTGCAGAACCGCGGCCGTTCGTCGTCGGGGCCGTAAGTGCGGAACCGCCCGTTCATCCCGAAGTGCCAAAGCGGCTGCGGCCCGTCGCCCGACATCGCCCACCACATCTGCTTGCCCACCCGGTGACACGCCTCGACCTTTCGCCCCGCCACCGCCTCTTCCAGTCCGCTGGGGGTAATTCCCTCGATCACGATGTCCTCGTCGGGCTTGGCCCACACCGACACCACCTCCCGGCCCCGGCACGCCCGCTCGGCCACGCGACGGCCCCAACATTCGACTTCCGGCAGCTCCGGCATGATCCAAGCCCTTCCGTTTCGGGGCAAGACTATAAGCCAGCAACCCGTCGGTTCCCAAGGAAAACAAACCGGCTCCGAAGCCCCAATCTTGCACAACCTTGTGCATTCGTCTTGACAGCGTCACCTCACGGGGTAGTCTGCAAGCGGGCCACTCAAGTGTGCCCCCCCCCGCGTCCCCATCGGCTGGTCTCAGATCCGGACGCGGCGGCCCAAGGATCGCGACTCTATATCCAGTAGACCCGGGATTCGAATCATGGTGCGTGTGAACACGTTGAATCGGGCACGACAGGGCGTAGCCGCCTTAGTCGGGTGTTTGGTCTTGCTCGCCCTCGGCACGCCGGGCCAGGCTCAGCTCCTGCCGATCGTCATCGACACCGCCGACCTGGGCGTGCCCACCGGCGTCGGGATCGCCGACGGCGGCTTCGAGACCAGCGGCCTGGGCGGGTTCACGCCGATCGGCGTCGTCGATGTCGTAGGCACCGTCAGCGGCGACCCCCTGCTCTCGCCCAGCAGCGGCTCGTCGCAGGTCTTCCTGCAGACCGGCGACGGCTCCAACGACAACTTCATCGCGAACCCCCTGACCGCCGACATCGCGCCCGACGTCGCGTTGGACGTGTTCCTCGGGCTCGCCCCGGGGGCCATCGACGGGTTCATCGGCATCACCGACCTCGACGGCGAGTCCGAGGGCGCCACCGAAGGCTCGGCCGTCCGCCAAACGTTCGAGGTCCTCGCCCCGACCACGCTCAGCTTCGACTTCAACTTCGCCACCGACGAGCTCGACCAGCCCAGCGCATTCAGCGACACCGCCTTCTTCGTCCTCGACGGCGAGATCTCGCTACTCGGCAACGTCGAAGACGACGACGACTTCACCGACACCACCTCCGCTTTCGAGTTCGACGGCGCGACCGGCTTCCAGAACTTCTCCGTGTCCCTCGACCCCGGGGTCCACACCATCGGCTTCGGGGTCGTCGACGTGAGCGACGCCGTCGTCAACAGCGCCCTGCTGATCGACAACATCACCGTCAGCCCCGAACCCGGGACCGGGCTGTTGGTCGGCCTCGCCGCCGCCGTCGGGCTCACCCGCCGGCGCCGCGGCGAGTAACAACAAGCTCCCAGGTTCGGGCCAGAGCACCCGGTTTCAAGGGGCACGGGCCGTCTTCGTTTGCGCGTCCGGCGGGATGATCGGACCCACCGCCCCCGGGCCGTCCGAGAAAATCCGCCGCCTCGATGGCTCAAACCCCGGAACAGAGAATCGAATCGGTTCGGTTGCCAGCCGGGCCGGGTTCAGCAAACTAGACGCCCGCTTCGGCGACCGTTAAGCTATTTGCTTGTTTACGTAGAGAATTCGAATATCGATCGAAGGCACTGCCGTCTGTTTTCCTCTCGTGCAAGGCGTCTCATGAAAACGAAGTTCTGGGTTTCGTCGATGTGCTTGGCCGGGCTAACCGCGGCCGTGCCCCCCGTTTTTTCCGTGGCCCAGCAGTCCGTCGCCCAGCGCGAAGACCTGCGCGACAAATACACCGACGAAGAACTCGACGCCGTCGACGACCTTTTCGACTTCGACGTGAACCTCTACGGCTCCGGCACGTTCGGATTCCTCTTCAACTTCAACATCCCCAGCAACGACATCATCGGCACCTCCGAAGAGCTCGAGTTCTCGCTCGACGACGACATCGCCTTCAGCGGCGCGTTCGGCATCGCCCTGGACCGGTTCCGCATCGAGTTCGAGACCCAGTACTTCGAGACCGACTACACCGACCTCGAGTTCCTCGCCTTCGACGTCGGCATCGACGGCGACCTCAGCTACCTGCTGTTCATGGGCAATCTCTTCTACGACTTCCCGCTCACGCCCGACCAGAAACTCAAGCTCTACTTCGGCGCGGGCCTGGGCGTCGCGGTCGTCGAGTCGGACGCCGACCTCGGCAGCACCCTTATCAACGTTACCACCGTCGACGGCCTGACCGTCACCACCCCCGTCAGCGAGGTCGACGACAACTTCGCCACCTTCGCCTACCAGTTCCTCGTCGGGCTCAGCTACGAGGTCGTCGAGAACGTCCACCTCACCGGCGGCTACCGCATCCGCCTGTTTTCCGAGGCGAGCAACCTCGACGACCCCTCCGGCCTGATCTTCCGCGAGCACGAGATCAACGCCCTGGAAGTCGGTTTCCGCGTCGAGTTCTGAACCGGCCGATTCGCGGGCCTGCGCGGCGGTCCGAGCCGCCCCTACACTGCCGCCATGCCCCCCCGCTCCTACGCGATCCTCGGCACCGGTGCCCTCGGCGGCTATTACGGCGGCCGACTCGCCCACGCCGGGATCGACACCCACTTGCTGCTCCGCAGCGACTACGAACACGTCCGCGACCACGGCCTCCGCGTCGACTCGGTCGCCGGGGATTTCGTGATTCTGCCCGAGGCCGTCCGGGCCCACGGTGACCCGGCCGATCTGCCGCCGTGCGATGTGGCTGTGGTCTGTCTCAAGACCACACAGAACGATCCGCTCGAGACACTGCTCGCTCGCTGCGTGAAGCCCGACGGCGTGGTCCTCGTCCTGCAAAATGGCCTACACCCCGAAGCCGACGCAGCGGCCGTCATCGGGGCCGATCGCGTCCTCGGTGGCCTCTGCTTCCTCTGCTCGAACAAACTCGGCCCCGGCCACATCCAACACCTCGACTATGGCCACATCCACGCCGGCGTCTACCAACCCGGCCCGAGCCGCGCCGCAGCCCATCTTCCGGGGATCGTGGACGACTTCAACCGGGCCGGCATCGAGACCACCTCCGTCGACGACCTCCGCTTGTCCCGCTGGAAAAAGCTGGTGTGGAACGTCCCATACAACGGCCTGTCGGTCGTGCTCAATCAGACCACCGACGCAATGATGGCCGATCCACCCACGCGGGTCCGGATCAAAGCGCTGATGCACGAGGTCCAGGCCGCGGCCATGGCGGTTGACGGGAAGGTGATCGAAGACGCCTTCATCGAAAAAATGCTGGACTACACCCAGCGCATGAAGCCGTACAAAACCAGCATGATGCTGGACCACGAAGCGGGGCGACGGTTGGAGACCGAAGCGATCGTCGGCGATCCGCTACGGGCGGCGCGGGCCGCAGGATGCGATGTTCCCGAGATCACCCGCTTAGCGGCGGCCCTACAGGTTTCCGTGCCGGCCTGATTGACGTCGGGGCACGCCGCATCCATACTGTTTGATCCACCGAGATACCGGCCGCCCCACGGGAGCGAGCCTGGCGCGGGTCGGTGCCCCCCCCCGGAAGTTTCAACTTCATCGGTGGGGGGGATCCATGCAGCGTTGCATTCCCGTGCCCTTCCCCGCAGCCCCGTCGGCACCACGCCGACCCGAAAATACGTGAAAGAACCCGACCCATGGCCGACGACACCGCCGTTGTTGACACCCCGGAAGCTTCCGGGGGCGAGAAGCCCGAACAGTCTGTCACCATCGAGGACGCGGGGCCGGCGCTCAAGCGGCTGACGATCGAGCTGCCCGAGTCGCGGATCGCCGACAAGATCGAGGGCACCTACGAGAACCTGTCCAACGACGCGGTCCTGCCGGGGTTTCGGCGGGGCCGGGCACCGCGGCGGCTGCTGGAGAAGCGCTTCGCCGAGTCGATCCGCGGCGACGTGAAGGGGCAGTTGCTCAGCGAGTCGTACTCGCAGGCGATCGAGGACGAGGGCCTGGACGTCATCGGCGAGCCGGACGTGAAGGACGCCGAGGAACTCGAACTGCCCGAGTCCGGTCCGTTCTCGTTCACCGTCGAGGTCGAGGTCACCCCCGACTTCGAGCTGCCCGCCTTCGACGGGATCAAGGTCAAAAAGAAGACCTCGGAGGTGACCGACGAGGACGTGGCTCAGGAGATCGAGCAGTACCGCGAACGCTACGGCCAGATGTCGGCCGTGGAGGACGCGACGATCGCCGAGGGCGACTACGTGCAGTCCGATGTGAAAGTGTTGGCCGGCGAGAACGCCGGTGAAGACGCCGAAGTCCTGCACGACCACGCTGGGGCGTACACCCTCGTCCACGGCGAAGACAAAGAATTCAAGGGCCACGTCGCGGGCATCCTCGTCGCCGACCTGGGCAAACGCCTGGCCGGGCAGAAGGTCGGCGAAACCATCGATATCTCGATGACCGGGCCCGAGAGCCACGAAAACGACGCCATCAAGAACCAGCCCATCACCATCCGCCTGGCCCTGACGCACGTCCACCGCCTCGAACCCGCCAGCGTCGAGGACCTGCTGCCGCAGTTCGGTATGCAGACCGAAGACGAACTGAAGGAGCGTCTGCGCACCATGCTCGAGCAGCGCAACGAGCAGGCCCAACAGGCCGACATGCACAAGCAGGTGACCGACCAGATCGTCGACGCCGTCGAGCTGGAACTGCCCGACGGGCTCAAGGGTCGTCAGATCGAACGCGCCCTCCAGCGGCAGCAGATGGAGCTGCTCTACAGCGGGGCCGCGCCCGAAGAGATCGAGGAGAAGCTCGCCGAGGCTCGCAGCGAAGGCGAAGCCGCCGCGGTCCGTCAGCTCAAGACGTTTTTCGTGCTCGACAAAGCCGCGAAAGAGCTGGAGGTCGAGGTCGCCGAAAACGAGATCAACGGCCGGATCGCGATGATGGCGATGCAGCAGCAACGCCGCCCCGAAAAGCTGCGCAGCGAGATGCGGCAGCGCGGCGAGCTGGAGCAGCTGTACCTGTCGATCCGCGAGCAGAAGACGCTGGACAAGATCATCGAGCAGGCCCAGGTGACCGAGGTCGAGGGCAAGCCCGGTACGCCCGACGGCGAGGCGGAGTGAAGCCATGAGATCGGCTCTCGCGGTCCCGCCGGCGGCTTGGGGGCTGGGGGGGGTGTTGGTTGCGCAAGGGGGAGCCCAGGGCCGATCGGCGGACATCATCTTCTGGGCCGGCGTCTTGGCCGCGGCGGGGGTGGTGCTGGGGGTGTCGTTTTTTCTCATCCGCAAGTGGCTGCTGCGGGACGAGGACCAGGCGAGTCCGGTGACGATGGGGTTCACACTGGCGGACCTGCGGGAGATGCACGCCCAAGGCCAGCTCAGCGACGCGGAATTCGAGGCCGCCAAGGCCAAGATGCTCGCCCGGCTCCGCGTGGCGGAGGACGGTGAGAGCGACGCCCCGCCCGAACCGCCCCCGTCGATCGTGACCGACCTGGGCGACATCACCCCAGCGACGGACCCCGCCGATAAGCCCGGTCTTGAAGCGGTGGACCCCGATAAAATCAACGAAACCGACGGGCCCGACCCCGAGGGCGACCGCTCGCGGGGATAATGTGTAACGGACCTCCGCGGCCGAAGTGTCAAGCTATACTTTAAATTGGTTCACACAGGCAAGCCACTGGCCGAACGAAATACCCGTGACCGGGCCGTAACGAGCGGGCTCGAGCTAAGGGTGATCCATCAACTGGACGATCCTTAAACCAGGCTCTTGCCCGCCACGCCCACCCCGGGCCGATACCCCTTTCGGGGGCCACAGAGACCGCGGCCCAGCCCCGCTTCGATGCTCGGCCCCGAGCACACCCGAGAGTGATTTATGTCCAACAGCAAGAACGGCGGCCGCGACGACAACCCCGGCACCCCCGGAAACGACGGCGGCAACGCCTTCGGTGGAGACTCCCTCGGCGGCGGTGATGCCTCCGGAAGCGGCGGCGGCGGTAATTCCGGAGGGGGCGGCGGTTTCAAGGGCCGCCGCGTCACCACCTGCTCGTTCTGCGGCAAGTCGTCGCGTGAAGTCGGGCCGATGGTCGAGGGGCCCAACGACGTCTACATCTGCGCCAACTGCACCGAATTGTGCCAGAACATCTTCAAGCAGGAACGCCGCCGCGTGCACTCGGGCCGGCCGACCTTCGGCTCGATCCCGTCGCCGCGACAACTCAAAGAATTCCTCGATCAGTACGTCATCGGCCAGGACCTCGCCAAGCGGGCGATGTCCGTCGCGGTGCACAACCACTACAAACGCCTGACCGCCGCCGAGAAGGAGACGCCGGTCGAGCTGGACAAGTCCAACGTCCTGCTGCTCGGACCCACCGGCACCGGCAAGACGCTGCTGGCCCGCACCCTGGCGCGGACGCTCAACGTCCCGTTCGCCATCGGCGACGCCACCACCCTCACCGAGGCCGGCTACGTCGGCGAGGACGTCGAGAACCTGTTGCTGAAGCTGCTGCAGTCCGCCGACTACGACCTCGAAGCCGCTCAGCGCGGCATCATCTACATCGACGAGATCGACAAGATCGGCAAGACCTCCCAGAACGTCAGCATCACCCGCGACGTCTCGGGCGAAGGCGTGCAACAAGCTCTGCTTAAGATGCTCGAAGGCACCGTCGCTAACGTCCCGCCGCAGGGCGGTCGGAAGCACCCCGAGCAGCAGTACATCCAGCTCGACACGTCGAACATCCTGTTCATCTGCGCCGGCTCGTTTGTCGGGCTCGAAGACATCGTCCGCAAGCGCCTCGGCTCAAAGTCCATCGGCTTCGCCTCCGAGGTCTCGGGCGACGACGGCAAGCTCGACCGCGAACAGGTCCTGGCCCAGGTCCAGGCCGAGGACGTGCTGGAGTTCGGCATGATCCCCGAGCTCATCGGCCGGTTGCCGATCATCACGCCGTTGATGCCGCTGACCGCCGAGACCTTGGTGAGCATCCTCACCGAGCCGAAGAACGCGCTGGTCCGCCAGTACCAGTACTTCTTCTCGATGGAGTCGGCCGAGCTCGAGTTCACGCAGGAAGCCCTCTTCGCACTGGCGGAAAAGGCGATCAAGCGGGAAACCGGTGCCCGTGCTCTCCGCAGTGTGATGGAGGAGCTGATGCTCGAATTGATGTACGAGCTGCCCGACCACGCCAACGAGGGCGTGAAGTACGTCATCACCGAGCACGCCGTGGAGAACCCCGTCACGCTCGCCGACCTGCGGGTCCAAAAGAAAGAGTCGGCCTGATCCGCGCCGAGCGGGCGAACCCCGAGGCGGCGTGGACGTAACGAAAACAGCCGGGTGTTGTACCGCCGCCGCCCGGTCGATCTAGACTGAAACGCAGGCGGTGCACCCCCGCGCCGGCCGACCGCCCGTTTCTCGACCGTGCCCGAAAGGATCGACGTGCCCCTCTCGCGACGTTTCTCCCCCCCGCTCCTCGCTGCTTCGATCACCGCTTCCGCCGCCGGGTTCCTGCTCATGGGGCCGCCGGCCGGTACCGCCGCGTACGCCGCCGACGGCCAGATCGACGCCGCGGCCGGCGGTGACCGTCTTACCGTCCTCGCCAAAGAGGGCCGATTCGACGACCTGCTCGACGCGATCAAGGCCGACGCCGACCGCCACCACCCTGAAGACGCCGACTCGCTGATCCAGAGCCTCGAACGTTACCAACAGAACGAGGCCGAGCGTCGGCTACGCCGCGACGCGGCGTTTGACGGCGCGTTGGCCGACGTCGTCGCCGAGGTCGCCGAAGACAACCTGGAAGATGCGTTGGTCTCGGCGATCGAGGCGCACAGCGTCGCGGATGCGCCGCTGCTGGTGCTGCGTAACCCCGCGGTGGTGGACCTGGTGACCCGCACCGAGATCGCCGCCAAGCAGGCCGAGCTCGACGAAGACTGGGTCGAAGCCGCCGTGCTCTTCGGCCGGTTGAACCTGTTGTACGAAGACGACAACCGCTACCGCGAAGACGTCCGACGGGTCAGCGATCACCTCCGGGTGCTGGCGCTATACACCCCCGAGGTGCTGCGCAAGCTGCAGGACGCCCGGGCCGCCCGCGTCGGCAACGAAGGCCAACTCAACCCGGCCCGGCCCGACGACGAAGAGTCCTGGCAGACGCGGCTCGACGGCATCAACGCCGAGATGCTCCGCGAGTCGATCAAGACCGCCGCCGATCGCCACATCGACCACGACGGCTACGCCGAGCTGCTCACCGGCGCGATCGAGCCGTTGCTCACGCTGCTCGACACCCCGGCGTTGTCCCGCGAGTTCCCCGGGCTGGCCGACGCGCACCGGGCCGAGGCCTTCCGCGCCGACCTCCTGCGGGCCAAGGCCGACCTCGCCGACCCCGGCCTCAAGCTCACGCCGTTCCGGGCGATGTCGCGCATCGACGAGGTGCTCGCCAACAACCGGCGCACCGTGAAGCTGCCCGAATCGGTCGTCGCCTACGAGATGACCGAGGGGGCGCTGGGCACCCTCGACGACTTCTCGTCGATGTACTGGCCCGAGGACATCGACTTCCTGATGCGTTCGACCCAGGGCGCGTTCTTCGGGATCGGCGTGCAGATCGCCCGCCGCGTCGCCGGCGAGGATAACCTCGGGCCCGACGCCGGCGGCGACGAGCCGATCGCCGGGGCCCGCATCACCGTCATCAGCCCGCTCGCCGGGTCGCCCGCCATGGCGTTGGGCATCAAGGCCGGCGACGTCATCGCCACCGTCAACGGCCGGGACGCCAGCCACTGGTCGCTCACCAAAGCCGTCCGCGAGATCACCGGACCCGAAGGCACCCAAGTCACCCTCGGCATCGAACGCGAGGGCCAGGACGAGTTGCTCGAGTTCGTTGTCACCCGCGGCCGCATCGAGATCGAGTCGGTCAAGGGCTGGGCCCACACCGACGACGGCGGCTGGGACCACTGGATCGACCGCGGCTCGGGTATCGGCTACATCCGACTCACCCAGTTCATCCCCCAGTCCGTCGACAAGCTCGACCGCGCCGTCGCCGACCTCCGCGCCACCGGGCAGCTCAACGGCCTGATCCTCGACCTCCGCCACAACCCCGGCGGCCTGCTCACCTCCGCCATCCAGATCGTCAACCGCTTCCTCGACCACGGCCCGATCCTCTACACCGTCGACGGCGACCGCGAGATCAAGTCCGCCTGGAACGCCCGCCGCCGAGGCACCTACGCCGACTTCCCCCTGGTCATCCTCATCAACCGCGGCTCGGCCTCGGCCAGCGAGATCGTCTCGGGTGCCCTCCAGGACCGCGGCCGCGCCTTCGTCGTCGGCGACCGCAGCTACGGCAAGGGCAGCGTTCAGGACGTCTACTGGTTCCCCTCCCCACCGCCCCGGGCCAAGTACGGGCTCAAGGTCACCACCCAGTATTATCAGCTGCCCAAGGGCCGGCTGATCCACCGCAAGCCCGACTCCGAGGTCTGGGGCATCGACCCCGACCTGGCCGTCGACGTCACCAACCAGACCGTCGCTTGGAACCTCGAACTGCGGCAGGAGATCGACGTGCTGCGGGACAAGGGGGCCGACACCGTCGAGACGACGATGACCAAGCCGTGGGTCCGGCTCGCCGGCCTGGAACCCGCTGACCCCGAAGCCGACAACGCCGGCGACAAGGTCGACGTCCCGCTGCCGACGCCCGACGCCCTGCTGGACCTCGGCCTCGACCCCCAACTCGAAGCCGCCCTCCTGGTCCTCAAGACCCACCAGGTCGTCGCCGCTACGACCGTCGCCCAAGCGGCGGACTGACGCCTCGACCAACCTAGCGACGCCCGCCACGGATTCCGGGGGCCGGGGGCCGCGGTACACTCACCGTCCCATGGCAGGCTCCACCTTCGGCACCCTCTTCCGCGTCACCACCGCCGGCGAATCCCACGGCCCGGGCAACCTCTGCATCGTCGACGGCTGTCCTCCCGGCTTGCCCCTGTCGGTCGACGATCTCGTCCCCGACCTCCAGCGTCGCAAGCCCGGCCAGTCCCGCATCACCAGCCCCCGCAAGGAAGACGACACCCCCGAGATCCTCTCGGGCGTCTTCGAGGGCCGAACCACCGGCACTCCCATCGCCGTCCTGATCCGCAACCGGGACCAGCGTTCCCAGGACTACGGCGACATCAAGGACAAGTACCGCCCCGGCCACGCCGACTTCACCTTCGACGCCAAGTTCGGCTTCCGCGACTACCGCGGCGGGGGCCGATCCTCGGCCCGCGAAACCTCGGCCCGCGTCGCCGCCGGTGCCATCGCCAAGAAACTGCTCCACACCGCCCACGGCGTCACCATCCTGGGCATGGTCGACCAGATCGGCGACGTCCACGCCGACCTCCCCGACGTCACATCCGTCACCCTCGACCAGGTCGAAGCCAACCCCGTCCGCTGCCCCGACCCCGATGCCGCGTCGAAGATGGAACAGCTCATCAAGGACGTCCGCAAGCAGCAGGACTCGGTCGGCGGTGCCGCGAAGGTCGTGGTCCAGAACGTCCCCGCCGGCTGGGGCGAGCCGGTCTTCGACAAGCTCCGCGCCGATCTGGGCAAGGCGATGTTTTCCTTGCCCGCCGTCATGGGTGTCGAGTTCGGCCAGGGCTTCGGCGTCGCCTCGGCCCGCGGCACCGGGCACTCCGACACCTTCGTCCCCGACGCCGACAAGGCCCCCCCCATCGCCACCGACACCAACCGCCACGGCGGCATGCTCGGCGGCATCTCCTCGGGCATGCCCATCGTTTTCCGCTGCGCCGTCAAGCCCACCAGCAGCATCCCCCAGGACCGCCCCACCGTCGACACCCAGGGCGAACCGACCACCCTCGCCACCCGCGGCCGCCACGACCCCTGCTTGCTCCCGCGCTTCGTCCCCATGGCCGAGGCCATGACCGCCCTCGTCCTCGCCGACCATTGGCTGCGTCAACGCGCGATCGATCCAATGTAAACGCTCCGCCCTCCGGCTCCCATAAGCCGAAGGCGAAACGCGGCGCGGCCTCGGGCCGTCCCGCTTGCGCCCACAAAAAAACACACCGTGCCGCCGGTTGCGTGCCGGTGCCGCTGAAGCGTATGTTCGCCCCTATGAACGCTCCCGACGGCGCCCGCGATCTCATCCACCCCCGCGATGCGCTCATGCAGACCATGCAACGCATCTACCGGTACCGCATGACCACCACCAGCGGCGGCAACCTGTCGCTGCGCGACGTCCACGGCGACATCTGGATCACCCCCGCACGGGTCGACAAAGGCAACCTCCGTCGGGAAGACATGGTCCGCGTCGACGGCGACGGCGTCGCCCACGGCCCGCACCCGCCGTCGTCCGAATACCCCTTCCACAAGGCCGTCTACGACGCCCGGCCCGACCTCGGGGCGATCGTCCACGCCCACCCCGTCGCCCTCGTCGCCTTCAGCATCACCAAGCGGGTCCCCGACACCCGGCTCTTCGCCAAGAGCTGGGCCACCTGCGGCGAGCCCGGCTTCGCGCCCTACCGCCTGCCCGGCTCGGCGGCGCTGGGCCAAGTCATCGCCCAAACCTTCGCCCGCGGCCACGACGCGGTCGTGCTGGAGAACCACGGCGTGGTCGTCGGCGGACGCACCCTCGCCGAGGCGTTCGCCCGGTTCGAGACCTTCGAGTTCACCGCGAAAACCCTAGTCAAGGCCGGCCACCTCGGGCCGGTCACCACGCTCACCGACGACCAGATCGCGCTGCGTCGTGACCGCCCGCCGCCCCCGCCCGAGTTCACGCCCGGCCCCGCCGACGTCGCCGAGAAAGACGCCCGGCAACGCGTCGTCGATTTCTGCCGACGCGGCTACCGCCAACGCCTGCTCATCAGCACCGAGGGCAGCTTCTCGGCTCGGCTGGGGCCCGACCGCTTCGTGATCACGCCCAGCAACGTCGATCGGCTGACGCTTTCGGTCCACGACCCGGTGCTCATCGACGCCGGCCGCGCCGAGGCCGGCAAGACCCCCAGCCGGGCCACGCGGCTCCACGCCGCGATCTACGCCGCCCACCCCGAGGTCCACGCCGTCATCAACGCCTACTGCGTGAACGCCACCGCCTTCTCCGTCGGCCGCACCCCGCTCGATTCACGCACCATCCCCGAGAGCTACGTCTTCCTCCGCGAGGTGCAGCGGGTGTCCTACGAGGACGCGACCACCGACCCCGACGCGGTCGCCCGGACGGTCGGCCCGACCCGTCCCGTCGCGCTGATCGAGAACGACGGGGTGTTGGCCTGCGGCAAGGACGTGCTCGCCGCGTTCGATTGCCTCGAGGTGCTCGAGTCCACCGCCGAGGCGGTCATCAACAGCCGACCGCTGGGCGACGTCTTGCCGATGGGCGACGGCCCGATCCGTGAACTCGAAGAGGCGTTTTTCGGTTAGGCGCGCCGGCGGCTCGACCGGGGTTAGTGGCTCACGCCGTGCAGCCGGTGCGGGCGGTGCGCGGGGGCCGGCCGGGATTTGTCGCGCCAAATCAGCGACTGCTGATTCATCGCCTCGATCTCCGCCGCGTCCATCTCCCGCATCCGCTCGGCGATCGCCACGGCCTGGGCGAGCTGCGTGTCGTTGAGCTGCTTGTACGCCCGCAGCCGGCGGTCGAGGTGGTCATACCAGCAGTCGGCGAAGAGGTGGTCGAGCACGATCCGCATGAAGCAGTGGTCCTCGCGGATCGACCACCCCCGCGTCCGCCCCAGCGACGGCAGAACCACGCGGGTCAGGTCGAGGTAACGGTTTTGCAGATCGTAACGGTCCATAACTCCAAGATACCACGGCCGACCGTCTGGACCATGCTTTCTTGAGCGACGCTTGACGCGTCATATTGCTAATATCTGCCCGCGCAATTTTGGCCGGTTAGGCGATACGGCCGGTGACAGGACGGACCCACCCCATGATGCTTTTTGCCCCACGCCCCGAAGACCCCCACGAAAACCGGGCGGCGTTGACCCCGGCGGTGGTCAAGAAGCTGGTGGCCAAGGGCGTGACCGTCGTCGTCGAAACGGGGCTGGCCCACGGGGCGTTCATCGGTGACGACGCGTTCCGAGAGGCCGGGGCGACGACCGCGGACGAGGGGCACCAGGCGTGGGAGGACGCCGACGTGGTGGTCGCGATCGACCCGACGCGGCCCGAGCACGTGCGGCGGATGCGGCCGGGCACGGCCCTGGTCGGGATGCTGTCGCCGACGACGGAGCACGACCTGGTGCGGACGGCGGTGAAAGCCCAGGTGTCGACGATCTCGCTGGAGTTCGTGCCGCGGATCAGCCGGGCCCAGTCGATGGACGTGCTCAGCAGCCAGGCGAACCTCGCGGGGTACAAAGCGGTGCTGCTGGGGGCGAACCACTGCCCGAAGCTGATGCCCATGATGATCACGGCCGCGGGCACGCTCGCCCCGGCCCGCGTGCTGGTCGTCGGCGTCGGCGTCGCGGGGCTCCAGGCCATCGCCACCGCCAAACGCCTGGGCGCGATCGTCGAGGCCTACGACGTCCGCCCCGCCACCAAGGAACAGGTCCAGTCCCTAGGCGCCCGCTTCGTCGAACTGCCCACTTCCGAAAGTGCAGGGGAAACTTCCGGGGGCTACGCCAAGGAGCAGACCGAGGAAGACCGCGCCCGACAGGCGGAGCTGATGGCCAAGCACGTCACCGGGGCCGACGTCGTCGTCACCACCGCCGCGGTCTTCGGCAAAGCCCCGCCGATGCTCATCCCCGCCGACGTGGTCCACCGGATGCGGCCCGGCTCGGTCGTCGTCGACCTCGCCGCCAACCCCGCCCACGGACGAGGCAACTGCGAACTCACCCAACCCGGCGAAGTCGTCACCACCGACAACCAGGTCACCGTCGTCGGCACCACCAACCTCCCCGCCACACTACCCGTGGACGCCAGCACCGTCTTCGCCAACAACGTGTTCGCCCTGCTTGAGACGATGATCGACACGCCCGCCGAAGACCAGGACAACGCCGAGCCCACGTTCAAGCTCGACCCCGACGACGAGATCCACGCCGGCGTCCTCATCACCCACGCCGGCGAGATCGCCAACGACCTGGTCCGCGAAACACTCGACGGCAAGGACTCCCCATGAACCCGCCCCCGGCCCCGCCCCTGCTCGCCGCCACCACGCCCGACCCCCTCATCGTCGGCGTCGTCGTCTTCGTGCTCGCCATCTTCGTCGGCTACGAGCTCGTCTCCAAGGTGCCCTCCCGCCTCCACACCCCGCTGATGTCCGGCAGCAACGCCATCTCCGGCATCACCATCGTCGGGGCCCTGCTCTGCAGCTTCAACGGCAGCGTCACCTTCGGCGTCGTCCTCGGGTTCCTCGGGATCGTCTTCGCCACCATCAACGTCGTCGGCGGCTACGTCGTCACCAACCGCATGCTCCGCATGTTCAAGACCGACGACAACAAGTAAGTAACCCCCCGACACTCCCCCACCGCGCCCATGTTCCCCACCCTCGCCCTCGACCGCGTCGACGTCCTCAACCTCGCCTACCTCGGCGCGGCGGTGCTGTTCATCTTCGGCCTCAAGATGCTCGGCCGCGTCGAGTCCGCCGCCCGCGGCAACCTCGTCTCGTCGATGGGCATGCTCCTCGCCGCCGTCGCCACGTTCTTCTACCTCACCGGGGACACCGCGATCAGCCTGCTCTGGGTCGTCCCCGCCATCGGCATCGGGGCCGCCGTCGGCTGGGTCATGGCGCTGCGCGTCCAGATGACCCAGATGCCGCAGATGGTCGCCCTGCTCAACGGCTTCGGCGGCATCGCGTCCATGCTCGTCGCCCTGGCCGACTACTTCAACAAGCTCGAGCCCTACCGCGACACCCAGGAAGCCCTCGCCGCTCTCGCCGACTTGACCGGCGTCGACGTGCCCGGCGTCTTCGGTGCCGACCAGCTCGCCGCCACCGGCCTGGCCATCGTCATCGGCGGCGCCACCTTCACCGGCTCGATCATGGCCTTCGGCAAGCTCCAGGGCGTTAAGTGGGCCCCCGATCAACCCGTCCAACTCCCCAAGCAGTCGTGGATCGTCTTCGGCCTGCTCGGGCTCGCGGCGCTGTGCGTGCTGCTGCTGATGATCTGGCCCGGCGGCTGGCCATTCGTGCTGCTCATGATGCTGCTGGCGCTGGGGCTCGGCGTGCTCCTGGTCATCGGCATCGGCGGGGCCGACATGCCCGTCGTCGTCGCCCTGCTCAACAGCTACTCCGGCGTCGCCGCCGCCATGGCCGGCTTCGTCCTCAACAACTACGCCCTCATCATCACCGGCTCCCTCGTCGGCAGCTCCGGCCTCATCCTCACCAACATCATGTGCAAAGCGATGAACCGCTCGCTCATGAACGTCCTCTTCGGCGGAATGGGAGCCACCCCCTCCGCCCCGTCCGGCGGCGGCGACAGCGCCGTCCAGGGCACCGCCACCGAGTCTTCCCCCGAGGACGCCGCCATCGTCCTCGAAGCCGCCCAGAGCGTCGTCGTCGTCCCCGGCTACGGCATGGCCGTCGCCCAGGCCCAGCACGTCGTCAAGGAACTCGCTGCCGAACTCGAGTCCAAGGGCATCAGCGTCACCTACGCCATCCACCCCGTCGCCGGCCGCATGCCCGGCCACATGAACGTCCTCCTCGCCGAGGCCGGCGTCGAGTACGACGTCCTCCTCGACCTCGAGCCGGCCAACACCAAGCTCGAGTCCGCCGACGTCGCCCTGGTCATCGGCGCCAACGACGTGACCAACCCCGCCGCCCGCCACGACGCCTCGTCGCCGCTCTACGGCATGCCCATCCTCAACGTCGACCACGCCCGCACCGTCTTCGTCATCAACAACTACGCCCTCATCATCACCGGCTCCCTCGTCGGCAGCTCCGGCCTCATCCTCACCAACATCATGTGCAAA
>JBCBSA010000019.1:0-17384 GCA_039819425.1 Planctomycetota bacterium | reverse complement strand
CAAGGCCCGCCGCCGCACCCGCCGCGCCCTGCTCGTCCAGCCCGAGCCCACCCATCGCCAAGCCCTCGAAGCCTGCGGTACCCCCAACCGCCCCCTCGCTGTCGTCCACGCCCCGACCCTCGCCGACGCCCGGCGATACCTCGCTAAGCAGCCCGTCGACCTCGCCGTCATCGCCCCCCAGCTCCCCGACGGCCCGGGCCTCGAGCTCACCGCCGAGCTCACCCGCGTCAGCCCCACCACCGCCACCGTCCTCTTCGCCGACGCCCCCGACTTCGACGCCGCCCAGGCCGCCCTCCGCGCCGGCGCCGACGACCTGGTCGTCCTGCCCGTCCCCCCGCAAGACCTGGCCCAGCGCGTCGCCGCCGCCCTCGACCGCAAGCTCCGCGACCGCGCCCACGCCCACCGCGTCGACCGCCTCCGCCGGCTGTGCAAAAAACTCAACGACGCCCGCCAAGAGGTCGCCCAGCAAGTCGACGTGCTCTGCAACGACCTGGTCACCGCCTACCAGGAACTCGCCTGCCAGATGCAGAACGTCGCCCAGACCAGCGAGTACGCCGAACTCATCGGCGACGAGCTCGACCTCGAGACCCTGCTCCGCCGCACCCTCGAGCACCTCATGGCCAAGCTCGGCCCGTCCAACGCCGCCATCTTCCTCCCCGCCACCCTGGACGAGTACTCCCTGGGCGGCTACGTCAACTACGACCGCAGCAAGTCCTCGGCCGACCTCATCCTCCAGCAGCTCGCCGACACCCTGGCTCCCCGCGTCGCCGCCACCGACGAGGTCCTGCACCTCACCGACCCCGCCGACCTCGAACAGACCCTCGGCCAGGACGCCGGCCTCCTCCGGGACAACGCCCTGCTCGCCGCCCCCTGCAACAGCGACGACGAGTGCCTCGCCGTCCTCGTCCTGTTCCGAGACGTCGATCAGCCGTTCGAGGAAGACCACCTCGACCGCGTCTCCGCCCTCGCCCCCATGCTCGGCGAAGCCCTGGAAAAGATCATCCGCGTCCACCACCGCGCCGTCTTCCACGATCCCCACGAAGACGCCGACGGCTGGTCCACCGACGGCTACGACCCCTCCGCGTCCGACGACGAAGACGACGCCCTGCCGTTCTGAGCGCGTGTGCGAAAAGTGATGGGTGGGACGGGCGTTAGGTTTCGCCATAACCGTGACGCGACGCGGCGGTGGGCGATGACCCGTGCATCCGGCAAAAGGACTCAGGCCCGCCGCCGCAGGGCTTCGGGGTCCAGCCCCAGATCCGCCAGCCGGGGGCGTACCTCGGCCCAGAACCGCTTGGCGTCCTGGCCGTAGCCGGCGGTCGGGGCGACGTCGGGCAGCCGGCGGGCGAAGTACGCCTTGAACCGGGCCATCAGCAGCTCCCGGGCGTACTTGGCCAGCATCGACGCCAGCGCCACGGGCAGGTGCTTCGACTCCGCCGCCGTCTCGAACCGCACCGTCATCGCCGCCCCCCCCGGGGTCCCCCCTGAAATCCCCCCCGGGCCTTCGATCCGGTACGCCGACCGCGCCGGGCCCTCTTCGAGTACCGAGACCTCACAGCCCTCGAAGTTCATCGCCAGGGGGTCGCGGTAGCGGGTCCGGCCCGACTGGCGGTCGACCACGACCGTGGGGGCGTGCTCGCCGTAGCGCTCCCAGACGTGGCGGAGGTGCCCGGCGACGGACGTGAAGCTCACCGCCGCCTTGCTCCGCGTCGCCGCGACCATGCGGTTGAACCGGTCCTCGAACACCACGGCCGTGCCCAGGTCGCCCACCTCCACCCCGATCCGTTGGCACGTCCGCCGCAGCTGCCCCCGGGCGATCGCCAACTCCCCCGCATCCGCCGCCCCCGGAAGCGCCCCCGGAAGTGCCCCCGGAAGCGCCCCCGGAAGCGCCCCCGGAAATTCCCCCTCTGCTCCCGAGCGTCTCGCTTCCGCTTCCGGGGGTCCGACCGCATACCACGGCAGCCCGCCCCCGCTGCCCACCTCCCGGTGCGACCGCTCGCCCAGCCAGTCCAGCCAACTCGCCACGTCCGCCCCCTCCACCTCGAACCCCGCCAGCGACGCGAACGCCAGGCAGCCCATCTCCAGGTGCGTGATCCCCGCCGCCTTTGTCGTCAGCTTTTTCGAGTCGTTGACGACCACCTGGCCTCCGCCTCGCCCCGCGGCCCTTCGCTCCGACAGCGTCCGGCAGACCGCCCGGTTCAGCCGGGCCCACAAGTCCGGCAACTCCGCCTCGGGCCCCAACTTCGGCACGCACAGCACCGCCCGGCCCACCGTCAGCGGCCCAAACGCCGGGCCGTAGCCCGCCTCGTCGATACCCGCGTACACCAACATAAACCAAGACCAAACTAGAACTAAAGTTAGGAATAGTGCTTCGGACCCGGCGGTTACACTCCTAAGATAATGGAGATGAAGCCGGTTCACCGCGAACCCCGCTTCATTTGAGAAGTACCCGGAGAAACCCAAGGAGAACCCCATGCCGTTCCACCCCGCCTCGACTTACCGTCACGCCGCTGCCCGCCGTACCGCCCTCGGCGTCGCCGCCGCCGGCCTCGCCTTCGTCGCCGCCCCGTCGCCCGGCGTGGCCCAGGTGGTCGCTTTCAACGGCGCGAGCCCCCAGACCGTCGTCGTCACCCAGCGGCCGCTCCGCACCCTCGACGGCCAGGCCGTCCGCGTCGGCCGGTTCAGCTCCACCAACGACCAGACCTCCATCGGCGTCGTCCGCGCCCGCCGCGAACAGCCCTTCTTCGCCAACAACAACAAGCGCGGCCTCTTCTCCGACGTCAACCGCTCGACCCGTTCCGACCGCTGGTACCAACGCGAGCTCGCCCTGGGCCGGATCGCCGCCCCCGTCGGCGTCACCCCCGCGTTCGGCCAGCAAGACCTGTCCATCGGCGTCGTCCGCGCGTTCCGCACCTTCGACCCCGTCGAACGCATCCCCCCCCAGACCTTCACCAACCCCAACGCCGCCGACCGCCCCGGGGCCAACACCGTCGACGGCCCGCCCACCGTGGGCCCGGCGTTCCCCAACGCCCCCGCCGCCGGCGACGCCTCGGTCTACGCCGTCACCCAAGTCGAGCTCCCCGACGGCCAGAAAGACAACCCCTGGGCCCTCTTGAACCAGGGCTTCTACCGCGAGTCGGCCAACCTCTTCTTCGAGCGTGACACCCCCGAAGCCCGCACCGGCGCCGCCCTCGCCGCCGCGTTGTCCGGCGACCTCGCCGGCGCCGCCGCCCGCATGCCCGCCGATCCCGCGGTCCCCGCCGGCGTCACCTTCCGGCCCGCCACCCGGCAGCGCATCGCCCAGACCCAGCAGTTCCTCTACGCCGACGACCCGCAGATGCAGCAGGCCCTGCGCTTCGTCCTCGACGCCACCGCCGCCGACGCCGCCAAGTGAAGCACCGGCTTTGCTCCTGCCCACCCCGGTCGATCCCCCACGCCGAAGCCCACGGGCTTCGGCGTGGGCCGGTTTGAACCCTCGTTTGGACCTAGCCCCCGGTGAGCCCTCGGGGTGCCTCGCGTCGCTGACCCGGGGCTGAATCCAAGGCCGCCTGTTCGTTGCTTGTCGGACCGATCCACCGCCAATCGCACTTAGTGATCAACCTCGGCTTGACACCCCACCGATTGTCCCCTAATGTGTTCGACTGAGATGAGGAGATTTTGACCTACGGAATTTAGTCGTAGGGTTTAGGAACAGTTTCATCACCTGTGCTATAATTAGTACGAGTCGCTGAAACTAACAGCCTCCATAATTTTGCCCCCGGAAGGGCTCGGCTTGAGACTTCGGTCTCGGCCGGGCCTTTTTTTTGCGCGGACCGCACGAGCAAACGCGTGACAGACCCGTGGACAACGGTTTAAGCGCCTCGATCCCTACAGACGGACCGGTTTTTCGCGGACGCCGGACCGATTGGGTCGCTTCACGGGGTGGCGTAACGGATGCTTCGTTCAACCTGAGAGCCCGGCCGAGTGGTCCGGCCCCCCGGAATCGATCACCGAGGTATCCGCCGCCATGACACACCGCACCCGCCTGAAGACCACCGCCCCCGCCTTCGCCGCCGCCGCGCTGCTCGCCGGCCCCGCCGCCGGCCAGTCGTCGAGCTACTTCTCCTACGACTACCAGGTCCCCGTCAGCCAGCGGGCGACCTTCAACGTCACCGGCGCCGCCGCGAACGGCGACGTCCAGGGCGACGCCTTCCTCAGCTCCGTCGTCTACCCCGACGGCTCGGAGTACACCCAGTACTACCTGCCGGTCGACGTGACCGACATGGTCGCCGAGTCCGGCCAGGGCAACCGGATCTCCATCCGCGGCGGCAACAACATCACCGACGGCGTGCCCGGCCGACGCACCATCGGCGGCTTCGCCGACGGCAAGAGCCGCAGCACGATCACCAGCGACGACGTCGAGGGCTTCGAGGACGCCCTGCGGTCTGCCATGGCCAGCAAAAACCTCAACTACTACTTCGACATGAGCGGCAACCCGGACTTCGGCTACACCGTCAAGTTCGAGATCCCCGTCCGCGACGACGACCCCGAGCCCGACATCCGCGGCGAGTTGCTCTACTTCGAACGCGGCACGGGCGGCGGCAACTCCTGGCTCACCTTCCAGGCCGTCGACGAAAACGGCAACGCCCTAGGCCCCGCCCTCGCCATCAGCCCCGAGGAAACCTTCCCGACCACGCCCGTGTTCTCCGTCTACCGGGCCGACCAGCAGTTCGGCGGCCTGGCCATCGACGTCTCCCGCCTCGGCGTCGACTCCGTCCAGTACCTCCGTATCCGCCGCACCGTCAGCACCGACGACGGCTACGGCCCGATCTCCCGCGGCGGCGTCGACCTCCAGCCCGACTGCAAGATCATGGCCGTCATCACCCACCCCGACGACCTCACCATCCTCGCGGCGCTCTACGACTGAGCCCCGGAACAGTTGACTCACCGACGTATCGACCCCGGGCCTCGGAAAAGGCCCGGGGTTGTTTTTTGCGCGACCCTTCGCCGCCGACGCGCCCCACCCCGTGTTGAGTGTTCAGCGGGTGCGGCGGAGCCGCCCTTTTCCGCAAGAGCGACGGACCGCGAGACGCCGCGCGTCACCCGCTCAACGTCACGTGAGCGATGCCCCCTACACCCCACCAGATCAATACCCGTAACGCCGGATCGCCGGGTAGCGGTAGGCGGGGATGTCGGCCTGCGGGGCGAGCGACGGGGAGACGTCGTTGTTGTGGACCGCGTAGTCGCGTCCGCTGCGGACTTCAAACCCCGCCACGCTGCCGAACCCGCCGAGGCCCTGCGGCTGCGGGTTGGCCGTCGGCGAGGTCCCGCACGCCGCCAGCCCCAGCACGCCGATCCCCAGGGCCAAAGCCGAGAGTCGGGCGGCGAGGCGGCGAACGGGTCGGGGGGCGCGGGTCATGGCGGAGCTCCGTCGGTGCTACACCAACCCTAACCACCACCACAGCGCCTTTATTCCGTCTTCGGCGGGCCGGACGATTCCCGGGGCTCCGAAGGTTCCGGGGATTCCGGGGGGGCGTCACCGGGGTCCGACGTGGTGCCGGGGTCCGGCGGGTCCGCGTTGCCGCTGGGCGGAGAGATTTCCGGGGGCGGCGGCGGTGAATCCGCCGTCTCGTCGGGGCCGCAATCCGGATCCTCCCCGCCCGGCCCGGCTCCGGCCAGCCGCTCGCCCAGCCCCTGCACCAGGTAGAAGAACACCGGCACGAACAGGATGCCCACGACGGTCGCCAGCAGCATCCCGAAGAACACCGCCGTCCCCAGCGACTGTCGGCTCGCCGCCCCCGCGCCCGACGCGGTCAGCAGCGGCAGCGTGCCGAGCACGAACGAGAACGCCGTCATCAGGATCGGCCGGAACCGCAGCTTCGCCGCCTCGAGCGCCGCGTCGTAGATCGACCGCCCGCCCTCGACCCGCAGCTCGCGCGCAAACTCCACGATCAGGATCGCGTTCTTCGCCACCAACGCGATCAGCAACACCAGCCCGATCTGCGCGTAGATGTCGTTGGGCAGGTCACGCGACAGCAGCCCGATCAACGCCCCCATCACCCCCAGCGGCACCGTCAGCACGATCGCCACCGGCAGCGTCCAGCTCTCGTACTGCGCCGCCAGCACCAGGAACACCACGACCAGCCCCAGCCCGAACGCCAGCGGCGCCACGTTCCCCGCCAGCACCTGCTGGTACGTCGCCCCCGACCACGCGTAGCCCAGCCCCGGGGGCAGCACCCGGTCGTTGATCTGGCGCACCGCGTTGAGCGCCTCGCCCGACGAGACGCCGGGCGCCCCGCCGCCGTTCACCGTCGCGGCGGGGAACAGGTTGAACCGCACGATGTTCTGCGGCCCCGCCGCGTCCTCAACGGTCACGAACGAGCCCAGCGGCGTCATGGTCCCCTCGCCGTTGCGCACGTTCAGCCGGAGCAGGTCGTCCACCTGCTGACGCGAGTCGGCCTCGGCCTGGGCGTAGACCCGGAACACCCGGCCGAAGATGTTGAAGTCGTTCACCAGCGACGACCCCAAACTCGTCTGCAGCGTGTCGAACGCGACCCTCGGCTCGACGCCGAGCTTGAGCATCTGCGTCCGGTCGATGTCGACGAACAGCTGCGGCACCGCCGCGCGGAACGGCGTGAACGCCCGGCCCAACCGGGGGTCGGCCTCCACTTCGTCCAGGAAATCGGTCGCCGCGACCTCCAGCGTCTCCAGCCCCAGGTCACGACGGTCCTGGATCTGCAGCTCGTACCCGCCCGACTGCCCCAGCCCCCGGATCGACGGCGGGTTGAACGCGAACGCGATCGCGTCGGGGATGTCGCCCAGCTTCGGCCCCAGCTCCTCCAGCATCGCCGACGCCGGCCGGCCCGGACGCTCGTCCCACTCCTCCAGGATCGCCACGACCAGCGCGTAGTTCGGCGAGTTGACCCCCGACAGAATCGAGAACCCCGCCACCGCGATCGTCGCGTCCACGCCCTCGGTGTTGACGATCAGCTCTTCCACCTCCCGCAGCACCTCGTCGGTCCGCCCCAGCTTCGCCGCGTCGGGCAGCTGGATGTTCACGAAGAAGTAGCCCTGGTCTTCCTCGGGCAGGAACCCCGTCGGCGTCGCCCGGAAGACGCCGTAGGTCACGCCCATCAGCCCCGCGTACGCCACCACCACCAGCGCCGACAGCCGCAGCCCCTTGGCGACCAACCACGTGTACCCCCCCGTCACCCGGTCGAACACCGCGTTGAACGGCCGGTACAGGACCGGCTCCAGCGGCGACCGGCGCTTGGCGTTCTTCGCCCCCGACCCCTGGCCCGGCTTCAGCAGGAGCGCGCACAACGCCGGGCTCAGCGTCAGCGCGTTGATCGAACTCAGGATCGTCGACACCGACAGCGTCACCGCGAACTGCCGGTACAGCTGACCCGTCAGCCCCGGCAAGAGCGCCGCCGGGATGAACACCGCCAGCACCACCAGCGTCGTGGCGATGATCGGCCCGGTGATCTCCTGCATCGCGTCGGTCGCGGCCTTCACCGCCGAGCATTTTTCTTCCTCGATCTTCCGCGCGCAGTTCTCGACCACCACGATCGCGTCGTCCACCACGATCCCGATCGCCAGCACCAGCCCGAACAGCGTCAGCAGGTTCAGCGAGTACCCGAACGCCAGCAGCGCCGCGAACGTCCCCACCAGCGCCACCGGGATCGTCACCGCCGGCACCAGCGTCGCCCGCCAGTCCTGCAGGAACACGAACACCACCAGGATCACCAGGACCGACGCCACCACCAGCGTGATGATCACCTCCCGGATCGACGCCTGCACGAACTTGGTGAAGTCGAACGTCAGCTCGTACCGCAGCCCGTCGGGGAAATCGCGGGCCAGCTCCTCCACCGCCGCCCGCACCGCCGCCGACGTCTCCACCGCGTTGGACCCCGGCAGCTGGTACACCGGGATCTGCGCCCCCGGCTGGCCGTTGCGCCGGGCGAAGCTGGCGTAGCTCTCGGCGCCCAGCTCGACCCGCGCCACGTCCCGCACGTACAGCGCCCGGCCGTCGTCCGACGTGCGCAGGATGATGTCCTCGAACTGCTCGACC
The DNA here is from genome assembly GCA_039819425.1 of Planctomycetota bacterium. GTDB lineage: Bacteria > Planctomycetota > Phycisphaerae > Phycisphaerales > Phycisphaeraceae > Algisphaera. The sequence continues at coordinate 9,334 of JBCBSA010000019.1, read as the reverse complement.
GTGTCCAGCCGGCCCTGCGTCCGCAGCGTGTACGCGAACCCCGCGTCCTCGATCGCCGGCTCGCCCCCGATCTGGCCCGCCGCCACCTGCACGTTCTGCGCCCGCAGCGCCTCGAGCACGTCCACCGTCGTCAGCTCCCGCGCGTCCATCCGCTGCGGGTCCAGCCAGACCCGCATCGAAAAATCGCGCGGCCCGAAGATGTTCACGTCCCCCACGCCCTCGATCCGCGAGATCGGGTCCAACAGATACAGCGTCGCGTAGTTCGACAGGAACGAGTAGTCGTACACCGGCTCGCCCGTCGCCTCGTCGATGTCCGAGACCAGCGACAACACCACCAGCAGCGACGGCGACTGCTTCGTGATCGACACCCCCTGGTCGCGCACCTCCTGCGGCAGCCGGGCCGTGGCCACCTGCACCCGCTGCTGCACGCGCACCGCCGCCAGGTCCGCGTCCGTGCCCAGGGCGAAGGTGATGTCGATGTTCGCCGTGCCGTCGTCCGAGCTCGTCGAGCGGATGTACAGCATCTCCTCGACGCCGTTGATCTCCTGCTCCAGCGGCGCCGTCACCGTCGAGGCCAGCGTCTTGGCGTCCGCCCCGGGGTAGCGGGCCGTCACCCGGATCGTCGGCGGCGTGATCTCCGGGTACTGCTCGATCGGAAGCAGCGGCAGCGACACCCCGCCCGCCAACAGCGTCAGCAAAGCCAACACCGACGAAAACACCGGCCGCGTAATAAAAAACCGAGAGATCAAATTTCATCCCCGGAAGTATCCCCGCCGCGCCGCTCTTCTTTCGACGCCTCGAACTCCTCTTCCGTCATCGCGTTGACCTTCTCGCCCTGCCGCGCCTTCTGCAGCCCCCGCACGATGACACGCTCGTCTCCGTTCAACCCCTCCCGCACCACGATCAGGCCCCCGTCCTGACGCGACCCCAGCGTCACCCGCCGACGCCGCACCGTGTCCGCCTCGTCCACCGTCAACACGAACTTGCCGTCCAGCGACGTCCCCACCGCGTTCTCCGGGATCACCACCGCGTCCTCCAGCTCCGCGTACGGCACCCGGCAACGCACGAACAACCCCGGGAACAGCAGCCCGTCCGGGTTGTCGATCACCCCCCGCACCAGCAGCGTCCCCGTCCCCCGCCCCACGCTCGACTCGACGAAGTCGATCGTCCCCACGAACGGGAACTCGCCCGCCGGGTCGCTCGACCGCGCCACCTCGATCGTCGGCGCCTCTTCCTCCTCGGCCACCGCCCCGGTCTTGCCCCGGTCCAGGTACTCCAGCACGATCTGCTCCGACACGTCGATCTCGACGTGGATCGGGTCCATCTGCGTCACCGTCGTCAGCAGCGTCGGCCCGTCCATCCCCACCAGGTTCCCCACGTCTACCCGCTCGTCGCTCACCCGCCCCGCGATCGGCGTCTTCACCTCGGTGTACGACAGGTTCAGCTCCGCTTCGTCCAGCGCCGCCTTCGCCGCCAGCAGCTCCGCCTCGCGCTGGCGCAGCGTCGCCCGGAACTCCAGGTTCTCCTGGTCCGTCGCCGCCCCCCGCTCGAACGCCGCGGCGATCCGGTCCGCCTCGATCTTCGCCAGGTCACGGCCCGCCGTCGCCGCCTCCACCGACGCCGACGCCGACGCCACCGCGATCTCGTAAGGCCGACGCTCGATGACAAACAGCGTCGTCCCCGCCGCCACGTTCGAGCTCGGCTCGAACTCCATCCGCTCCAGGTACCCCGGCACCCGCGCCCGCACCTCGGCCGTGTCCACCGCCTGCATCGTCCCCGTGTACCGGTAGTACTCCGTCACGTCCCGACGCTCGGGCGTCTCCACCACCACCACCGCCGCCGCCGGCTCGTCCGGCTCCGGCTCGACACCGCAGCCCGTCAGCACCGCCCCGCACCACCCCGCACACGCCAAACGCCAACCCGGCCACCGCAACAACGTCCGCATCCATTGGCTCCCTGAATAGCCCCCGCCTCAGCATACCCGTAAACTCACGGCCGATACCGGGCCGCGCAACCCGGCGCCTCGGTCACCGTCACCCAACGCAACCACACCCGCTCCGGCAGCCCGCCCCCCACCGCCCACGCCACCCGCTCCGCCACCCGCTCCGCGCTCGGATTAATCGCCAACTCTTTCCCCCCGGAAGCTTCCCCGGAAGCTCCCCCGGCTCCCCCCCCATAAGCTCCCTGCCCCGCGAACGGCGGCAATTCATTCAAACACCCGCTCCGCCACGGACCCACCACCCCCTCCACCAGCCGCTCCAACTCGTGGAAGTCCATCACCGTGTCCATCGCGTCCAGTTCGTCGCTCCCCACCGACACCACCACCCGCCAGTCGTGCCCGTGCATCGGCTCCATCGACCCGTCCGGCAGCCGCAACGCGTGCGCCGCACTGAACACCCGTTCGATCGTGGCTTCAAACATGACCGGCACACTCTCCCCCCCCGCCCCGCCCAACGCAACCCCCCCGCCCCGGGAGTGGTCTTGCATTTAGCCCCGGGTCACTGACCCGGAGCCACCCCCCTAAACCACCACCCAACCCCCAATGTTCAGATCGCGTTCAGCCTTTGTTGATTCCGCGTGAAGGCCATTGACGACGCCTCTCCAGCGCTTAGTTTGGCCCACAAGACGCCGACGCGTCATCGCACCGGAGAAAGCCATGCCCCAGCGCCCAACCCCCCCTCACCCCGAAACGCCCGCCCGCCCCCGCGGCACCGCCCCCGTCGCCGCGCTCGTGACATCCGCCTTCATCGCGTTCGTCGCCGCCGCCACCTTCCACGACGCCCGCCTCGCCCCCGCCGGCCCCGACGCCTCCCCCCCCGCCCACCCCCGCGCCGTCGTCGAAAACCCCGCCCCCGGAAGCCTCAACCCCGACCCGCCCCCCGCCACTCCTGCCTTCCTCCCCGTTTAGCGGGCAACGCGCAGCGTCCCCCGCCCCCCATCCCACCCCTTTCCACTCTCCACCCGGCAAGCCGCTACGTTACATCGGCATGCCCCCCCACCCGTCCGCCACGCTCCCGTTCCCGGCCGGCGTCCTCGACAACGACGGCCGGCTCACCCAGGAGCTGCCCTGCCGACGCTGTCACTACAACCTCCTCTTCCAACCCGGCGAAGCCGACTGCCCCGAGTGCGGCCTCCCCGTCCGCGACACCCTCTTCGCCGACCGCCTCCGCTACGCCGACCCCGCCTGGCTCGAATCGCTCCGCTGCGGCCTGCTCTGGCACTTACTCCTGATCGGTGCCTCGTTCGCGGTCGGCATCATCTTGGTCATCATGCGGTTCATCGATACCGACAGCCCCCTGCCCGAACGCGTCGGTCACCTTTTCATGTTGCTGATCCTCACTCCGCTTTGGGCCTTGGCGTCCTGGTGGATCACCGCGCCCGAGCCCGACTCCCCCATCGCCGAGCCCTCCGCCGCCCGCCGCGCCGCCCGCGTGCTCGTCCTCGTCCCCGTCGCCTACGCCGTGCCCTCCCTCGCGCTCGGCGTCGCCGAGTTGTTCTCGCCCGACCTGCTGACCCGAGCCAGCTCAACCACCGAGACCTTCACGCCGCTGGGCGTCGTCCACCACACCTTGGCCTCGGTCACCGAGTTCCTGGGGTTCGTCGGCCTGCTCTGCCTCGCCTTCTTCTTCCGCGGCCTCGCCCGCCGCGCCGACCGCCTCGGCCTGGCCAAGCAAACCACCGCCCTCGCCTGGGTCTGGATCGGCCTGATGGTCGCCCTCGCCCTGCTCACCGCCGCCCTGACTCTGCCCGGCTCCGGGGCCGGCACGCAGGCCGCCGGCTCGGCCGTCCTCGGCTGCGGCGGCGGCCTCGTCGGGCTCGCCGCCCTCGTCTGGACCCTGGTCCTGTCCATCCTGTACCTGCGAATGCTCGGCGCCCAAGTCCGCGCCGCCGAGCACTTCCGGGCCCTGGCCGAACGCTGACGCCCGCCGCGCGCACGAAACCGACGAAAAACCCAACACAAAATCGGCCCGCCCGAAAACTTTTTTTACCGCCTCGCCCCGATCGACTTACACCGCCTCTCGCCCCGTCCCGCGCCCCCGAAAATGCGCACCTTTCTTGCGGGGCGTCCCTCTGTGTCGGCCCCGGGTTCAGCGACGGAAGCTGTCAGACAAGGAGCACGCCGTGGCGGTCAACCCGGGAACCCCGGTAGGGGCCCCCGAGAACACCCAGGCGGTCAAGCCGTCGAGGCAGTTTCCGGGGGGCCGGACTGATGGAACGCGTCAGACGTGGCGATGCCGGTGAGTCCACCTTGTCGGAAACTCATCGGGTCGGAGCCGACGCGTCGTTGGTCGAGGGCCAAGGTTCGGGGTGAATCAAGGCGATCGCGGAGCTTTGGAGACGCCGAGGCGCGGAGAAGATGATCGAGCGGAAAAACCTGCTGCTCTCCTCCGCGTCTCCGCGTCTCTCAAGCTCCGCGATCGACCGAAACCCCACCCAACTCTCCCCGCGCCGCCGGCCACCGCGTCGCGGCGAGACGGACCGAACGCCCCCTCTTTGACAAGCCGTGAACCACCGACATGGACGGGATCCCGCCCGCCAACTTGCCCCTTGGACGACACCGCCGCCTCCGGCCCGCCCTATTGCTCCGCGAGCCAGCGTTCGGCGTCGATCGCGGCCTTGCAGCCCATCCCCGCCGCCGTCACCGCCTGCCGGTACACGCTGTCCGCGACGTCGCCGGCCAGGAACACCCCAGGGATTTGGGTGGTGCTGCGGTAGGGGTCTTCCAGTTTGAGGTAGCCCGCGTCGTCGGCCGGGAGCTGGCCGTCGAGGAACCCGGTGATCGGCGTGTGGCCGATGGCCATGAACAGGCCGCCCAGCTCCATCTCGGATTCTTCCTTCGTCTGGTTGTTGATGAGCTTGACGCCGGTGATCTTCTCGTCGCCCAGCACGTCGGTCACCGACGTGTTCCACAACACCTCGATCTTGTCGTTCTTGTGGACGCGATCCTGCATGATCTGGCTGGCCCGCATCACGTCCCGCCGCACGATCATGACGACCTTGGACGCGAACTTCGCCAGGTACGTCGCCTCCTCGACGGCCGTGTCCCCGGCCCCGACGACGCCGAGCACCTGGTCGCGGAACATCGGCAGCGCCCCGTCGCACACCGCACAGGCCGACACTCCCCCGCCGGACTGCGCCAGCCGCATCTCGTTGTCCAAACCCAGCCAGTTGGCCTTCGCCCCGGTGGCGATGATGACCGCGTCGGCCAGGCATTCGTAGCCGCCGTCGCCGACGACGTGGAACGGACGCCGGGACAGGTCCACCGACTCGACGTTCTGGAACACGTTGAACAGCCCGTAGTTCATGTCCAGGTCGTCGGCGTTTTTCACGCCGTCGTCGGTCACGACGCGGGTGTCGAACCGCATCGCCTGCTTAAAGAAGTCGGTCATCATCTCCGGGCCGGTCTTGCCCTCGGGGTAGCCGGGGTAGTTCTCGACGTCGGTGGTGAGCATGAGCTGGCCGCCGGGCATCAGGTCCTTGCCGGCGGCGCGGCCGGGGTACACGAGGGGCGAGAGCCCGGCCCGGGCGGCGTAGATCGCGGCGGTCCAGCCGGCGGGGCCCGAACCGATGACGACGACTTGTTCACGGGGCAGGTCTTGGCTCATGCGGCGATCTTAGCGGACGCCGCTGGTCGCCGACGGGTGGCCCGGGGGCGGGTGCGCCACCCGGTCCTCGGCCGTGGCGTGGGGCTCGTCGTCCTGGGACAAGAGCGCCGAGAATTCGGTCTGCCCCGTGCGGTACGCCCGGCGGAGGTAGGGCCCGCACATCGTGCAGCACGCCGAGGCGGTGGTCTGTTCGACGAGTTGGGGCAGCGACCAGCCCTTGTCGCGGGCCTGCTCGGTCAGGTCCGCGAAGCGGCGGCGGGTGCAGATGCAGCGGTCGATCTTCATGGCGGCAGCGGGGTCGGGAGGCTTGGTCAGGACCTCAAAACAGATCGTAGGAGTCGTTCGTGTCGGAAAACCAGCCGAGGTTCCGGGCGCGGAGGGCGTTGGTGGTGGAGAGCGACAACTCCCGCGGGTCGACGTGGCCGTCGCCCCAGGCGACGCGGGCGGTGGTGAGGTCGTGTCGGAAGTGGGTCGAGGGCACGGGGCGGACGGCCAACGGCGGGCCGGGGGCGGACTGGCGGAACGGCGGCTCGGCGAAGGAGTACTCGATGACGCCCGACGGGCTGGCGGGGCTGATGAAGGCGGCGTCGGTGAACAGGACGGTGTCGGTGGGGCTGCGGAGCTGGTCGGTGCGGGCGGTGGTGGTGGCGGCGGCGGCGGTGGCACCGAAGAGGTCGTAGCGTCCGCCGACGTAGGACTGGTTGTAGCCGTAGCCGCCGGTGCCGGCCTCGAAGCCCGCGGCGGCGGGGTCGGCGAGGGACTCGGGGAAGCTGGGGCAGAGCTTGACGCGTCCGTCGACGCCCAGGTAATCGCGGAGCGGAGAGAGGGCGGGGTCGAAAGGGTCGGGCGTGGCGCTGGTGCCGGGCTGCTGGCGGACGCCGTGCCACCGCCGGGTCCCGCCGAAGCCGACGAAGACGTCGTCGGCCGCGGGGACGTAGAACGCGTCGTGGTCGGTGGCGTAGGTCGTGACGGCCAGGACGAGCTGACGCAGGTTCGATCCGCAAGCCGCGGCCCGGCCGGCCTCCCGCGACCGGCCCAGGACCGGCAGCAGGAGCCCGACCAGGATCGCGACGACGGCGATCACGACCAACAGCTCGATCAGCGTGAACCCCACCCGGAAGGTCCCCCGGAAAGTCCCCCGAAGGGACCCGGATGGATTGTGGCGTTGCCGGCTCACGCCGACCCCCGCCGACGGCGGCCGGCGACCAGCCCCGCCGCGGCGAGCAGCAGCCCGGCGCCCGGTTCCGGGACCTGGTTGATGACACCCACGGCGTCGAGGTCGAACCCGCCGGTGGCGTTGCCGGGCGAGAACGCGTCGAAGATCGGGTTGCCCAGGCTGTCGACGTCGCGGCCGTCGCCGGGGATATCGACCAGGCGGACGAAGTTGATCTCGTCGAGATCGACGACGCCGCTGAGGACCAGGGCGTCCGCGACGAGGGCTTCGAGGTCGAAGGGCGTGCCGGAGAAGGCCGGATCGATCCCGGCGAAGCCGGTGAGGGTGTTGCTGAGCGGGACGGTGGCGAAGTCCTGGTTGCCGCTGAAGTCCAGGACGAGGTCCGTGGGCAGGGCCGGCCCGGCGGGGTCGGGGAAGGTGGTCGAGGACTCGGTGGGGAAGCGGGCGAAGTCGGTGCCGTTGGTGGAGACCTCGACGAAGGCGAGTTCGGCGAAGACCTCGCCGGGCGTGAACGAGCCGGCGTTCTCGAAGACGGCGAAGTCGGCGCCGGTGCCGTTGGTGATCGCCTGGTCGAAGCCGAGCGTGATGGAGCCGGCGGATACACCGGTGGCGGGGTCGCCCAGCGAGACGAGCCCGACGGGGGTGAAGTCGGGGGAACCGGTGCTGCCCGAGTCGGGGGCGCCGAGCGCGGCGTCGGGGTCGCTGACGGAATCCGCGAGGCCGGGGGCGGGCGAGAAGTCGACGACCTCGGTCGCGAACGCGACGAGGGCGGGGTCGTCATCGGCGATGGGCTGGGCGGCGGCGTGGCCCGCCGCGAATATCAAGCCGGCCGCTGCCAGGGCGGCCGACCCGGCCCGCAGGCCCGAAACATCGAAACACGTCATGGTCCGAATCTCCTTTCCCCGTCGGCCTCGCGGCCGTCACACACACCGATACGTCAAGCGCAAACCGGCCGCCGTCCCACACGCGGGGACGCGGGCGCGGGTACTCACGGGGCGTGCAAGACCACGGAATCGCTCGGGGTAGGCGATGACGCGAACCTGCCCGGGTGTCCTATTCCGCGAGGACCCGATGCAACTCTCAGGCAGGTCTTCCGGCTCGGGGCCCCCGGAAATCATTCCGGTTGGTCGAACTCGCCTTCCCGTCGCTCGGCCCGTTGCGGGCCCGACAGTGGCGTTTGAGTTCGACGCGTGGCCCGTTACGGCGGCGCGTCCGCGGCAGATCACCGGGTTTTCCGAAACATCGGGCCGGCTACTGCACTTCCCTTTTCACCCCGACGCAGCGGTCTGCGGCGGAGCACCTGAAAGCGATGCAAAGACCATAGCGGCAACCGCTCGGGCGACACAACCGGACAAGCCCCTAGCTTCGGAAGAAACTTTCCATTCAGCGACTCGCGTCAGGTCGAAGACCTGACCGACATCATCCTGATGGCCTGGACCGTTAGCATTCCGGGGATGAGGCGAGTGCTGATCGACGCCCGCACGCTGGGGCCCCGGCCGTCGGGGATCGGGCGGTACACGCTGAACCTGCTGCGCGGGCTGGCGCAGACGGACGGGGACGAGCGGATTTCCGCGTGGGTTCGGGCGGGGATGGAGCTGCCCCATGAGGTGACACACAGCGATCGTGTCGAGTTGATCGAGCGAGAAGGTTTACCGGCCGGGGTGTCGCAGCAGCTGGTTTCGCCGCGGGAGCTTCGGCGGCTGGGGGTGGGGTTGGTTCACGTGCCGGACGCGTTTGCGCCGCTGTGGTCGCCGTGCCCGGCGGTGGTGACGGTGCACGACGTGATCCCGCTGGTGATGCCCGAAGCGCTGCCCCGCAGCTGGAAGGGGAAATTCCCGGGGGCGTGGCGGCGGTGGCTTTCGTGGCAGACGCGGCGGGCGGCGGCGGTGGTGACGGTGAGCGAACACGCGGCGGGGGACCTGCGGGCACGGCTGGGCATCCCGGGGGTGCCGGGGGTGCCGGGGGATCGGGTGTGCGTGATCCCGAACGCGGTGCCGGCGGTTGGAGGAGGTGGCGAGGCTGGCGACGAAGCGTTGCTAGAAGCGCTGGGCGTGAGCGGGAGGTTTTTGCTGACGCTGGGGCGGCGGGACCCGTACAAAAACGTGGACGGGTTGGTGCGGGCGTTCGGGGTGCTTCGTGACCAGCTTTCGAAAGCGGGAGGACAACTTCCGGGGGCGGGGGTGCGGTTGGTCGTGGCGGGGGCGGCGGATCCGAGGTACCCGGAGGCGGAGCGGGAGGCGGCGAGGTTAGACCTCGGGGAGTCGGTGGTGTTCACGGGGTACGTGGACGAGGCGACGCGGGGGGCGCTTCTGCGGCGGGCGGCGGCGGTGGTGGTGCCGAGCCGGTACGAGGGGTTCGGGCTGCCGGCGGCGGAGGCGATGGCGGCGGGGACGGCGGTGGTGGCGGCGCGGACGGGGGCGTTGCCCGAGACGGTCGGCGACGCGGCGGAGCAGTTCGAGGCGGACGACGAGGCCGGGTTCGTGGCGGCGCTGCGGCGGGTGCTGGAGGATGGGGATCGGCGACGGGTGTTGATCGAACGGGGGCGGGTGCGGGC
>JBCBSA010000018.1:0-18046 GCA_039819425.1 Planctomycetota bacterium | reverse complement strand
AGGGCGTGGCGTTCGCGATCGGCTTCGTCGAGCGGGTCGTAGCCCGCGGCGTACATGCTCTCCAAACACCAGCGGCAGCAGCACGGCCCCTGCTGGATGATGTCCAGGAAGATCCCGTCGCAGTCCGGGAACCGCCGGACGACCTCCTCGATCTGTCGGCAGAGCAGATCGAGGTAGGGCGTGTTGAAGCAGAGCTTGTGGTAGCCGGGCTCGAGCGGGCTCACCGCCCAGCCGGTGTACGTGCCGGTGTGGTCGACCTCGCGCCACTCGGGGTGTCGATGGGCGGCCCAGTTGTTGATGCCGGCGGTGAGGTAGATCGGCACGTTGATGCCGACCGCTTTGCAGGCGTCGAACTGGCGTTGGAGCAGGTCGAAGCCGAGGCCGGGGTGGCGCTGGCCGACTTCGGTGTCGTAGTAGGCGTAGCCGTGGTGGCAGGTGGCGAAGCAGGTGATCGAATCGACGCGGGCTTCGGTGAGGGCGTGTTGCCAATGGGCCTCGTCGAAGTCGACGCCGATATCGGGGATGTCGGGCGAGGTGTGGAAGTCGAGGTGGACCTGGCGGTAGCGCAGGCGGTACGGGGGCGAGCTGGGATCAGGGGCGTGGCTCATCGTGGAGACTCCATCGGCAATCACGGCGTCGAACGTCGGGCGGCGGGCGAATCGACCCGGCGGAGGCGCAGGCGGGGGACCACTTCGACCCGACGCGCCGGGGCATCGGGCTCGGCCAGGCGGCGCTGCACCGCGGCCCGGACTTCCCCGGTCATTGTTCGCCAAGGGATCGCCACCGTGGTGAGTTCCAGCTCGTCCGCGATCGGCGCGTTGTCGAAGCCGATGATCAACGGCTGGGCGGCCCGGCGTTCACGCAGGGTAACGATCACGCCCTGTGCCAGGCGGTCGTTGACGCAGAACAGCCCGTCCACGCCGAGCCCTTCGAGCGCCGCCGACCGACGCCGGCCGTGCCGCGCCGACCAGCCCCCCGCGTGCAAGACCGTCGCCCGGGGCCACACCCGGGTGAACCCCTCGACCCGGGCGACGCTCCGCGGATCGGCCTTGGGGCCAGCCAGCACCGCCACCCCGGCCCGGCGCCCCAGCAGCTTCCGGATCGTCTCGGCCGCGATGAACCCCCCCGCCTGGTTGTCGATCGACACGGCATCAAACAGGTGCGTATCGTCGGGACGCGGCACGTCGTGGACCAGCACCGCCCGACGCCCGCCCCGCCGGCAGGCCCGCCGCACGCCGGGCGCGTCCCAGACCACGGGGAGCCGGTCGTCCGGCAAACCCGCTCCGTCGCTGCGGTCCACCACCTCCGACGGCCGCTCCTCGGCAAAAAGCGCCTCCCGCAGACATCGACGCAGCCGCTCCCCGAACGAGCCCGCGGGGTACTCAGCCCGGGGCAACACCGCGACCGGCCCGACCAGGTCGTCACGGAAGCCGGGCAGGTAGGTCCCCGAGCGGGGCCGACGGACCAGCCGGCCGGACTCGGTGAGTTCGGTCAGCAGGCGGTCGGCGGTCTGATAGCTCACGCCGTAGCGCCGCGCGATCTCGCGGGCGCTGAGGAACCGCGCCCCGCCGTGCAGGATGCCCGATCCGACCTGCCGCCGCAACGCGTCCCGCACCGACGCGACCCGGGATGACGGGGTATACGCGGTCATTTTAAAATCATATCAGATGTCCGTTTATCTACGCTTGATTTGATCTGCGGTGTGTGTTGAAATATCGACAAGATGGTTGCCGAAGACACGGATCACGAACCCTTTTTGATCTCGGGCGACGCGAGACGATCCGTCACCGGGCGGGCACCGGGCGTCGACGACGGCCGGGGCGTCCGCGGAGGCGCCCGCTCGGACGTGTCGTCACCACCTCGATTCGGCCTGACGGAGCCCGCATGACTTCCCCCGGCCTGGCGTATCTCGAAAAAGCCCGCGCGCTCAACGACAGGGTCGCCGAGCAGATGCCCGTCGTCACGCAAGTCGCCGACCGCTTCACCCGGACGATCCTGGCCGGGCGGATGGTCCACGTGTTCGGCAGCGGGCACAGCCGGGTGATGGTCGAGGAGATGTGGCCGCGTTACGGCAGCTTCCCCGGGTTCCACCCGATGGTCGAGCTCTCGTTGACGTTCTACCAGATGACCGTGGGCAGCAACGGCATCCGCCAGTCGATGTTCCTGGAGAACGTGCCCGGCTTCGCCGAACGCATCCTGCGCAACTACGACCTGGACCCGATCGACTCGGCGCTGGTCGTCTCGACCAGCGGCTGCAACGTGGCGCCGGTGGAGATCGCCGAGGGGTTCCAGCGGGCCGGCATCTACGTCGCGGGCTTGGTGAGCGCCGAGCACTGCGCGGGGAGCACGAGCAAGCGGTCGGACGGCAAGAAGCTGCCCGATTTTTCGGACGCCGTTTTGGACTCGGGCGCGCCGCTGGGCGACGCGATGATCCAGATCGAGGGGATGGAGATGCCGGTCGCCCCCGGGAGCACCGTGGGGGGGTGCCTGGTGGTGAACGCGCTCAAGGCGGAGATCGCACAGCGGCTGACGGACGCGGGGCACCCGCCGCGTGCGCTGGCCTCGGGCGCGGTGCTGGGCAACGGTCGGGCGAACGAGGTCTTCGAGGCGGCCTACGACGAGCACGGCCGACGCCTGGCCAGGCTCTACGCCGACCTCAACCGGGAACCGGGCGATGTGGTCTGAGGCCCTGCGGTACGACCGGATGCCGGAGCCTGGCGCGATCGATGCGCTCGTGGTCGGTGGGGTGTCCACCAGCAGCCCCCGGCGGGCCTTCGTACCCGCCTTCGCCGAGCCCACCCGTCACCGAGGGATACTATGAAAATCATCGCGCAGCCGGAGAACCAGGATCTGGAACGCCACCCGCTGGTGCGGCGTTTCGAGTCCCAGTGCGACGACGCGAAGAGGCTCGGCGGCGAGGCGGTTTCGTCGGTGCTGGACCGGGCGGACCAGGCGTTGCGCGGCCTGCTGGTCTTGCCGGGCAACGGCGGCAGACCGGTGCCGGTCGGCTCACCGCCGGACTGGCGGCTCGACCCGTACGATTACACGGAGACGGCGGGCACCCTCAACCGGATGAGCCACTGGATCGTGTTGCTGCGAGCATGGCGGCTGACCGGTCGGGGCGACTACGCGCAACGCGTCATCGACGAGCTCGCCGACTGGATCGCCGACTGCCCCTGCCCGCTGCCGCCGGGGTCCGGGCCCGAAGCTTACGCCTACCGAGACCAGACGCCGTGGCGTTTGCTGGAGGTCGGCATCCGCCCGTTCGAGGCGTGGGTGCCCTGCCTGCTGGTCCTGCGTCGGGCGGGGCTGATCGACGACGGGCTCTACGCGGACACGTTGAGTGTGTGTGACGACCACGCCCGGGTGTTGGCGGTGTGCGCCCCGATCGACAGCCGGCCGGTGTCGCACAACCACCTCCTCATGGAGATGCTCGGGCTGCTCTATCTCGCGCTGGCCCTGCCGGAGACCGAACGGAGCGCGGACGACCTGGCGTTGGCGCGAGACGAGCTGTGCCGTGCGGTGGGCGACCAGGTCACGCCCGAGGGGGCGCAGGCCGAGGGCTGCCCGATGTATCACAACCTGTCGCTGGGTCTGTTCGCCCACGCCGCCGCGGTGATGCGGGCCTTCGGCGTCGAGCCCCCGGCAACGCTGACCGACGCGGTCGCGCGCATGGCCGAGTACTCCATCCAGGCCACCCGCCCAAGCGGCAAGACCGTGCCCTGGGGGGATTCGGACGTCACCGGCTCGACCTGGACCGCCGCCCGCTGGTGCTTCGCCGCCACCGGGGACGCGACGCTGCTGCGACAGATGCGCGACCTGTGCGGCCCGGATGAAGCGCGGCGCGTGATCGACGACGGGCTGTGGGACGTAGCGCTCGAAGACCGCGAAGCCTTGTCCGAAGCATTGGCCACCGGCCACGCGGACCCGGCACCAAGGTTATGGGTGGGGCGGGAGATCAAGCAGGCCTCGCTCCGCACCGGCTGGGACCGCGATGATTGGCACGTCTTCTTCGGGTGCCAGCTACCGACCTTCAACACCCACGCCCACGCCGACCCCGCGGGTTTCGAGCTCTCGGCCGCCGGCGTCACCCCGCTGCCCGACCCCGGCCGGTTCACCTACGCCGAGAACGACCACCGCCGGCAGCTCAAGTCGGCCCGCTGGCACAACACCGTCACGGTCAACGGCCTCGAGCCGTTCGAGTACCTCAACACCTGGGCCTGGGGCCCGCAAGGCGAGGGCCGGCTCGGCGCCGCACTGGACGACCCGCGGCTGCTGGCCGTGTCGTGCGAACACGACAGCTACGACCCGGTGTCCCACCGCCGGCTGATGCTTCTGGGAAGGCCCGGCGGCCTGGTGGTGGTCGATCAGCTCGCGGGCCTGCGCGACGGCGACCGGGTCGACGCGTGGTTTCACTGCGATACGCAAGAACAAGACTGGCGCCCGACGGCGACGGGTTGGGTCTTTAACACCCTCGGCCGCGGCTTCGAGGTGGTGCTCCGGCCCGACGGGGTCCAGACCCAGCCGATCCCGAGCAGCCTGTCCGAAAAACTCGACCACCTCCGCCCTTCGCAGCGTGTGCACGCCGCTTACCCGGTGGCGGCGGGGCAAGGCACGCTGCTGCTGACCACGATCGTTCAAGCCACGCAGGGACCGAGCCTCGCTGAAGGCGTGTCGGTTTTACAAGGATCAGAGGCGGATCGGGACGCGGTCCGGATCGTGCTGCCCCGAAGCTGGGGCGGCGGCACCCTGAGTTGGCGAGGCGATACGCTGACGCCGTCGACCACCGGTGAAAGCGCGGCCGTCGAGCCCGGTGGTGCGGATCACTGAAAGGATGAGGCCATGCAAACCACCATCGGCGTAGACATCGGCGGCACCGCGATCAAGGCCGTCCACATCGACCCCCAGGGGAACGTCCTCGACGAGCGGACGACCCCGACGGTCTACGAAGCCGACGCCCTGGTCGCGGCGGTGCGTCGCCTGGCGGAGCCCTGGGGCGACGATCCCCTGGGCATAGCGGCGCCGGGCCTGGCCGACGAGGACCACCGCTGGATCGCGTGGATGCGTGGCCCGATGCAGATCCTCGAACAGCTGGACTGGTCCGCGCGGCTGGACCGCCCCGTGCCCGTGGTCAACGACGCCCAGGCGGCGACCCTGGCCGAGGCGTGGACCGGGGCGGCGTCCGGCCTCCGCGACGTGGTCTTGCTCACACTCGGCACCGGCGTCGGCGGCGGGCTCATCCTCGGCGGGCAGCTCGTCAGCGGTCGGCTCGGGCGCGTCGGGTCGTTCGGCCACCTCACCCTCGACCTCGACGGCGAACCCGACCTCGTCGGCACGCCCGGCAGCCTCGAAGACCTGGTCGGCAACCACAGCGTCGAACGCCGCACCGGCTACGCCTCGACCGAGCTGCTGGTCAAAGCCGCGCAGGCCGGCGAGCCCGAAGCGATCAAGGGCTGGCAGCGCACGATCCACGCGCTGGCGTGCGGGATCAACACCATCATCAACACCGTCTCGCCGCAGGCCGTCGTGCTCGGGGGGGGGATCAGCCAAGCGGGCGAGGCGTTATTCGATCCGCTACGCAAGGCCGTGGGTGGGATGGAGTGGCAGCCGGACAACCAGCCCACGCCGATCCTGCCCGCCCGTCTGGGCACCTGGGCCGGCGCCATCGGTGCCGCCTACTTCGCCCAGCACGGGGCGCGGCTGCCCACGGCTTGACCGTGGGCTGACCGCCGTTTGGAGCACGCCGACGCCGCACGGCTGAGGCTTACGGCGTGAAGCCGTTCCATACTTCGGCCACGCGGCCCGGGTCGGGCACGAAGTCGAATCGGCCGGGGTCGTCGGCGTACTGCGTGTAGATCGGTCGGTCGGGCTCGATGCCCAGATCGTCGTAGACCCGCGGGGAGCGGCGGTCGAGCGAGTCGGCGTCGTAGGTCGGGTTGGGTTCCCAGCGCAGCACGCCGTCGGCGTCGAGCAGCGGAAAATAGGCCAGGCCGCCGTGAGCGCGGACGTCGTCGTAGGCAAAGCCGTAGTCGCGGTCGCACCACGCGCCGAAGGTCAGCGGCTGATCGGGGTCGGCGCTGACGGTGGCGTGGGCCCAGCCCGGCGGCACGACGATCACACCGCCCGGCCCGGCCTCGACGGCGAAGCACCGCCCCGTGTCGCGACGGCCCGCGACGCAGCGCTCCTGCATCAGCACCACACACCGCCCACGCCACACCTCGTAGACCTCGGGCGTGCTCTGGCCGTCTCGCGGGTTGCCGATGTGGATGTGCCCCTGCGAACGGACCGGCTCGTCGCCCAGCCGACCCGCGGCGTAGGTCACCACCCCAAACAGCAGATGCCTTCGGCGGAGGTCGTCGAGGTGCTCGCGTCGGCCGACATCCATCATGATGGCGTACAGGTCGCGCGGTCCCACGCACGACGGGTCACGCAGGCTGGAGCGGATGTCGTCCAGCCGACGCACCTCGGGCGTGGGGGCAAACTGGCCGGGGCCGACCGTGAACCCCAGCGGGTTGTCCGTCGCCACCAGGTCCAGCCCGGCCTCGACGGGGAATCCTCGCGGCCGGCTCATGGCTGCAACTCCTCGTCGATTGAAGCCGACTTGATGGTTTGAGTCATCCGCTGGTGCCACTCGATGTCGCGCCACATCCCTCGGAACTGGGGGCCGCAGAAGTTGTTCGTGGCGATGCCGAGCCACCGCCCGGTCGCCGCGGCGGTCTCGACACCGATCGCGCACGTGTCCTTCACCCAGCCCCAGTCCATCCGCGGCCCGTCCTTGTAATCGACCGGCCCCCAGCACTCGGTCGTGACCAGGCCGCGTTGCATCTTCCGCGAGTAGACGGCGTGCCGCTCGATCGCTTCACGCAACGCCTCGTCCCAGAAGCCCGGGTTCGCGCGGTAGACCCGCTCGGCCTTGGCCGCCACGGCCTCGCAGCCCTTGATGTCCAGGCCCTCGTACCGGTACCCCACGAGCCGGTAGTAGTCGTGCTGCTGGGCGAGCCAGACGTGCGGCTCGAACAGGTCGAGGTAGTCGATCAACGGCGGGTCGGGGTGCATGGTGTCCAGCGCGAACGAGTAGGTCAGCGGCAGGCCCGGGTAGGCGGCGCGGACGTGCGCGATCGCTTCACGCATCCACGCCTGCGACTTTTTCGTGTTGCCGTTGCCGTGGTCTTCGGGCGGGTCGTTGACGAAGAACGGCGCCCAGCGGCGCAGCGGCCACTCGTTGCAGAGGTCGAGGAACAGCACCGTGTCGAGTAGCCCCGCCCGCTCGACGTGGCCCAATACAGCCAGCCACTGGTCGGCCTGATGGACCGGGTCGGCGATGTCCATCCGCAGGTTGTGGCGGTCTTCCCGGTACCAGGTCGACAGCGCGACCCGGATGCCGCGGTCGGCGCAGCACCGCATGAACTCCAGCAGCGCCGGCATCACACGCACGTCGCAGAGGCTGGGCGAGCCCCAGTCCCAGAAGTGCCAGGTCGGGATCAGCTCGTAGGTCGCGTCGGGGTCGTGGGCAACCAGGTGCGGGTAGGCGTCGATGCGGACGCAGTCGTAGCCGCGCTCCGCCAGCTCGTCGAGCGCACGGCCCCAGTCTTCGTAGCCCGCGCCGGGCCAGCGGCGCTCGAGCCAGGAAAAATCCCACATGGTGATGGCGACCGGTTGATCGAGTTTCAGCATCGATGATCGATCCTCGGGTGTGAGTCGGTTTAGAGCCCGGTGCGCACCGAAGCGCAAACGGTGGCGTGCTCGCCCTCGCCCAGCGGACGGACGGTGTATCGGCCGACGGCGGCGGGGACGATCCACGTCTCGGCGTAGTGCACGACGAACGGCTCGAACGCGCCGGTCGGCGACTCGACCACCGCCTCCCGGCCCTGGACCAGGTTGAGCACGTGGACGCCGCCGGTCTCGACGTTGCCGGTGTCGTGCTCGACGGCCTTGGTGAACCAGTGTCGACGCGTCTCGATGAACTCGCGGCGGTGCAGCCCGGTGCGCTCCTCACGCCAGCCGTCGCCCTCGGCGATCGGCTCGATGGCGTTGACCAGCTCACGCTCGCAGAACGCCGTGTCCCGGCCGAAATCGAGGTTGGCCATCCCGCGTTCGATGTTGATCGGCCGCGGCTTGCCGTCGAGCCCCAGCCGGCCCCAGTCCCACAGCTTGAACGTGAAGATGTACGGCGTCGCGCTGATCTCCAGCACCATCGTGTTCCGCCCCGAGCAGTGCACCGTCCCCGCGGGGATCAGCAGGTGGTCGTGCGGCTTGGCGGGGAAGACGTTGGCGAACCGATCGGCGTCGAAGGGCGCGCCGCCCGCCTGCGCCTCGGCCAGCGCCGCCCCAAATTCTTCGGGGTCCACGCCCGGCTTGACGCCCAGGTAACACGTGCCGTCTTCCGACGCGTCGAGCAGGTAGTAGCTCTCGTCCTGCGTGTAGTGCATCCCGAAGTGCTGCTGGATGAACTCGGTCAGCGGGTGGACCTGGAAGCTGAGGTTCCCGCCTTCCATCGTGTCGAGGAAGTCGAAGCGGATGGGGAACTCGTCGCCGAAGCGGGCGTGGACGGGATCGCCCAGCAGCGCGGCGGGGTGGCGGAACAGGGCGTTCACGCTGGGCAGCTCGATGTAGTCTTCGCCGAAGCCCAGGCGCAGCGAGTTCTCCTCGGGCACGCAGTCGAAGCACCAGGCGTAGTTCGGCGGGTCGTCGTCGCGGTAGTCTTCGAGCCGGCAGACCTCCCGCATCCACTGCCCGCCCCACGGCCCGGGGTCGAAGAACGGCACCACGCGGAACGGCCGCGTCGTGCAATGCTCCAAGCCTTCACGGACGGCGTCGCCGGCGGCGAGCTTGGGCGTGTCGGGCACGGTCGTATCCAGGAAGAAGTCGCAGCGATCCAGCAGCGGCTTCTTGTGACGGTCCAGCGCCCGCCAATCGATGAAGTAGCTGCGCTTGTAGAGCAGCGAGGCCTTGTGCCCCGCGTTGTCGGCCCCGAGGTTGCCGGCCGTGCCCGCCCGCTGCCGCGCCTGGACCTCCCAGCGGGGCATATCGGCGAGTACCGCCACGTCGCCCGGGTTCACGAGCGCCGCGCCCGGCCCGATCACGAGCGTCTTGCCGCCGCAGTCGCGCCGCGCCGCGTCGAGCTTGGCCGGGTCGAAGAACTCGGCCAGCTCCACCGAGCACAGGAACCCGAAGACCGGGTCGTCCCCGCCGAGCCACCGCTCGAGCATCGTGTCGATCTCGGCGGGCGTCTTCATGAGTGATGCGGTGTGGATGACCCGGTCGAAGCCGAGTCGACGGTTCAGCTCTTTGGCGATCACCACGTCATCGACCGCGTCGTAACAGTCGATGCTGAGCACGCCGGTGGCGGTCAGACGCTCGGCGATCGTGTCCCAGCCGAGGGACAAGCCGTCGGCGTGGCCGGGCACCGGTACCACAGGTTCGCGGTCGTAGTTGGGGCGCCAGTCGGCGGGTAGTGCGGTGCTTTGAAAGGCTTGGGTAATCATGGGTCTCCTGGGTTGAAGTAGGGTTCGGCCGCGAGCCGGGCGACGCCGAGCAGCCCCGCCGCGTCGCCCAGCTCGGCGGCGACGACCTCGACCCGGCCCCAGGGGGTGCAGGCGTAGTCGTCGACCCACCGCTGGACCGCCGGCAGGATCATGTCTCGGCTGCCCATCACCCCGCCGCCGACGATCAGCCGTTCGGGGTCGTAGGCGTGGATCAGGTTGACCGCGATCTCGCCCCAGCCGCGTAGGGCTTCGTCACGCAGCCGGGCCGCGTCGGCGTCGCCCCGCTCGGCGGCGACGAAGACCGCGGCGTAGTCGTGCAGGTCCGGCCGATCGGGGGCACGCCGCGGCAGCGTCGCCGTCCCGGTGGCCGCCTCGCCGCAGCCGATGCTTCCGCAGGTGCACGGCGTCCGTCCCTCGGGGATCGCGAGGTGCCCGCCCAGGATCCCCGCTTGCCCGTGCTTGCCCCGCAGCGGTCGCCCCTGAATGATCGGACACGTGCCCACCCCGGTGCCCAGCGTCACCATCACCTGGTCGTCGCTGCCCCGGCCGGCTCCGTACCGCCACTCGCCCACCGCCGCCGCCCGCGCGTCGTTCTCCAGCGTCAGCTTCAGCCCCAACGCCTCGCGTGCCCACTGTCCGAGGTCGACCCCGGGGGCGTCCTCGTACTTACCGAACGACGTCGTCACCCGGTCGCCCACCGTGATGCTCGCGAAGCACACGCCCAACCCGACCGCCTCGCCCCCCGGGTTCAGGGCCCACAAGGCCTCACTCACCGCCGGCAGCCGCGCCACCAGCCCGCGGTCCGACGCCGCGTCCAGCACCGCCGACTCGACGATCTCCGCCGCATCTGCCGACACCTCGGCCCGGCCGAGCTTGATCCGCGTGCCCCCCATGTCGGCCGTCAACACGATCACGCCCGCACCTCCCGCGTCAGCTCCGTCGCGTACGCAAACCGGTCGCCGCGGTAGTGGTTCACCGCATACTCCACGGCCCGGCCGCCGCCGTCCCGCGCGACCCGCTGCCGCACCAGCAACGCCGACCCCGCTTCCACCCCCAGCGCCCGACAGACCGCCCCCCGCGCCGGTTCGGCGGTGATCCGCTCCTCCGACCGCGCCACCCGCACCCCCGTCATCGACTCGATCAGCTCGTACAGCGGGCGGCCCCAATCCGCATCCTGACCGAGGCCCGCCTCCAGCAGCCGCGGCGCCAGCCACGACCGGAACCGCACCACCGGCTCGTCCGCCACCCCCGCGACCCGCTCGACCCGCAGCGAAGCCGCTCCCGCCTCGGCCCCCAGCCAGCCCGCCGTTTCACTCGACAACCGAACCCGACGCACCGACGTCGAGAGCCGCTGCACGTCGATCCCCGACGACCGCATCTCGGCCGTGAAGCTCCCCCACGCGCTGAGCCGGCTCGACAGCCGCTGCGGCCGGACCCGTGTCCCGTGCCCCCGCCGACGCTCCAGCAACCCCTCGTCCACCAGCCGGCCCAAAGCCTGCCGCAGCGTCCCCCGACTGATCCCCCAGCGGTTCGCCAGCGTCACCTCTTCCGGCAGCAACGCCGAGCCGTCCCGGTACGCCGGCTCGTCCACCAGCCGACGCACCAGCCGCTCGGCCTGTACGTGCAGCGGCAGCGGACTCGACGGGTCGATCCCCTCGGCATGGACCACACCCGACGCCATCACCCCCGGCCCTCGGTCACCAGCGTGGGCTCGCCGTCACGATCCAGCACCCGTGCCCCGAACCCCCGCGCAGCGATGCTTGCATAGTCGTGCCCCGCATCGCTCGGCCAGCACGCCCCGACCACCAGCGTCCGGTCCCCGGTGTTCACCAGCCGGTGGGCCGTGTGGCCCGGGATGTAGTGCACCACGCCCGGCTCCATCGCCACGCCCCACGTCTTGCGGTCCTCGTCCATCAGCACCAGCACCCCCCCGCCCTCCAGGCACCAGTAGTACTCGCCGCACTCCCGCTTCACGTGGAAGTGCCCCTTGGTCATGAAGTACTCGTCGCCGACCCGGCCCGGCTCGACGAAGCTGGTCCCGAAGTAGAGGCCGCCCGGCGTGCCGTCCGCTACCGACAGATGCCGCTGCACGCGGTAGGCCACGACCGTCGGGTCCATCGCCAACCGCGCCGCCTCGTCGGCGAACACGCCGCCGAGGTCGCCCAGCGTCCGCTCGGAGTGCTCCACCGCTTCCCCGTGGAGTTGGCCCGCCGCGAGCACGGCCGTCAGGTCGGGGGGAGATAGATTCATATGTATAAACATATAAAACCCGGAGGCGGAGTTCAAGTGACACGGACCCGCACGCGCGCGTCGGGCGGCAAGAGCAAATAGCTCCGGACGAGCCAACGGACACTGCCCTCGGCGCGGCGAGCTGCGGCCAGCCGTCGGTATTTCTTCCGCGGTGGCGAACGCACCGGCGACCGGGTCACGCCGCTTGTTTTTCCGACTCACCGTAGACCCGGATGGTTTTGGTGAGCAGTTCGTCGGCGGTCAGGTGGCGGACGCGTTGGACCATCTCCTGGCTCAGGCGCGTGCCGGCTTTGACCAGGAGGATGTCTTGGGCGTTGACGAGGTCCGCGACCAGCACCATCCCCTCGCGGATCTGGCGCGGGGTGACTTCGACGATCTCGGGGCGGCGGGCGGGCTTGGCGTCCGCGCTGAGGTGCTTGAGCAGCAGGGCGCACAGGTCCGGGTCGAGGCGTTTGCCCCGCCCCGTTTCGAGGGCGCGGCGTCCGGCCCGGCGGTCCACCCGGGTCGGATCGAGGCGGTCGAAGACGGCGGTGTCGTACGCGTCGGCCACCGCGATCACCCGGGCGATCACAGAGAGCGCGCCGCCTTGGGTTTCCGAGCGGTTGCCCACGCCGTCGTAACGCTCGGCGTGGTCGCGGACGCCCTCGGCGATCGGGCGGAAGCCGAAGATGCTGGAGAGGATGCGGTGCCCGGCCTCCGCCGTGCTCCGCAGCTGAGCGTCGGTGGCGTTGGCGTAGTCGGCGATGTAGCGGTCTTCGGTACCGACCAGCCCGATCTCGTGGAGCTGGGCGGCGAACTCGAAGTCGCGCAGCGTCTTCTCGTCGAGCCTCATCCACGTCCCGAGGCGCTTGGCGATCGAGCCGACGCGTCTGCCGTGGAGCCCGAGCGACGGGCTGGACATCTCGAGCATCGACACCAACAAACCGACCGTGTCGCGCAGCGACGACTCGACGGCTTGGTTCAGCTTGCCCAGGATTTCGTTGCGTTTGCGGAGCTCGGCGGTGCGCTGCTCGACCTTCGCTTCGAGCTCGGTGTTCCAGGCTTCGAGCCGGCGATTCTGCTCCTGGGTGAGGTCTTGCAGCCGACGGTTCTCGACGATCAGCCGGTGGGAACGCAGCCCGTCTTCCACGCACCGACGAAGGTGCTCGTCGTCCCAGGGCTTCATGAGAAACTGGTTGACGTGTCCCTCGTTGATCGATTTCTGGGCGGCTTCGAGGTCCGTGTGGCCGGTGAGGGTAATGCGGAAAGCGTCGGGCTGGAGCTCGTAGGCTTTGGCCAAGACCTCGGGGCCCGGGACGTCCGGCATCCGTTGATCGCAGATCAACAGGTGGACCGGTTGCTCTTCGAGCACCCGGATCCCAGCCGCCCTCCCCTCGGCCATCACCACGTCGTGCCCCGCGCGGCGCAGGGTGCGTTTGAGTGAACGCAGGATGCCGGGTTCGTCGTCGACCAGGAGGACACGGTAACGGTCCGGGGCGGTGTTGGCGGGGCTTGTGCCGTCGGTCATGACAGCCGCCCCTCCGCCCAGGCAAGATCGAACACGCTGAACTCCTGCGGGATCCGGCAGCGGCCGAGGTTGTCGGAGGCTTCACGCATCGGCAGTCCATCGACCAGCTCGATGCCCGCGACCCCGGGGCAGACGTCGGTCGCGCCGACGAACAGGACCAGGTCGTGGTCCTCGATCGACTCGAGCTCTTCGGCAAGACATACTCTGGCGCGGTACCCGCGGGTCTCCAACAGCAGGCGGGTCATGTCGTCGGGCGGCTGGCCGTGGGGTGAGACCCAGACGGCGGTCAACGACCGCCCGGCGTCCACCGGGCCCGGTGCGGGTTCGGCCGATCCGAGCATTTGGCCGGCTTCGACCACACGCCCGGGCAGCGCTTGGGCGATGTGGAACGCGTCGTCGCCGGTGAGACCCAGGGCTTGGATCGCCGCATCGGTGCGGGACGAAACGCCGGCCGCGAGGTCCATCCCCATCCCCAGGCGCTGGGCCAACGTATCGGCCAACGCGACCACGGCGACCAGCGGGCGCCGAGTCAGCGCATCGGCGTCGCCGGCGTGGTGGTGCTGCGCCGCGTCGATGAGGGCGGCGGGCAGGCCCCAGTGACGCATGAGCGCGGCGCCGGCTTCGGTGTGGTCCATGCCGAACGCTTGGCGCTCGCGGTAGAGAAACTTCATGCCGCCCCGGGCCGTCCGCTCCGCCACCTGCTCGAAGAGCCCGGCCTCCGTGACGAGCATGGCCAGCTGGCCGAAGTTGTGCAGCAGCCCGGCGATGAAGGCTTCCTCCGGCTGCTTGTAGCTGATTCGACGCGCGGTGAGTTCGGCCGCCGCGGCGGTCGCCACGCTGTGGCGCCAAAGCAGGCCGTGCGTCTTACGGGCCCGGCCGGTGCTGCGCATGGCCGACCCCGCGCACACCCCGATCACCAGGTTGCGCACCGCCATGACACCCAGCCGCACCACGGCCCGGGTCACGTCGGTGATCTCTCGGCCGGGGCTGTAGAACGGGGAGTTGGCGATCCGCAACACCTTGGCGGCGACGGTGGGGTCGCGCCCCAGGACCGCGGCCACCTGTTCGGCGGAAGCGGTGTCGCTCGTCGTGGCGTCGAGGATCGCCGGGACGATGTCGGGCAGCGGCGGCAGCGATTCGATGCGCTGCGCGAAATTCGGCGTCTTCGTCGTGCTCATCCGTTTGCCTCCCAGAACGTAATCACCTGGCCGCGGACCTCGGCACCCCGCTGAAACGGCCGGCAGCTCCACAAAAGTTCCCGACCGTCGAAGCCGACACGGCCCGAACTCAGCGGCGGACACGTCAAGGCGTCCGGCACGATGTCGCGGACGGCCTCGGGCAACACGTCCTGCATGGGCATCCCGACGAGCTCGATCGAGACGTCGGACAGCAGCTCTGACATCCGCGCGTTCGCGCCGACGACCAGGCCGTTGGGGTCCACGCACAGGACGCCGGCGTGGATGAACTCCATGAGCTCTTGCGTGAAGCTGAGGCCCATGCCGGCGTCCTCGGCTTTGCGGTCCAGCTCGGCGTTCAGTTCGCGAAGCTTCTGGTTCTGGCGCGACACCTCGTCGGCGAGCTCCGCGTTGGCCGACCGCAGCTGACGCTGCTCGAGTGCGCGGCGGACATGGAGCTTGAGCTCTTCGTCGTTCCACGGCTTGGTCAGGTATTTGTAGATCGCCCCGTCGTTGATGGCGTCGATGATCGCGTGAACCTCGGAGTACCCGCTGAGGATGATCCGGATCGTGTCCGGCGATCGGTCGCGCACCTTGCGGAGCAGCTCGGCCCCGGTCATCCCGGGCATCCGGAAGTCGGACATCACCAAGTCGAACGCCCCGGTGTCATCGATGACTTCCAGCGCTTCGGGGCCGGAGTTAGCGGTGTGCAGTTCGTAACCCTCGCGGCGGAGCAGCCGCTTGAGCGAGGCGATGATGTTCTGCTCGTCGTCGACGAGCAGGACGCGGAAGCGGGCGTCTTGACCGGTGTTTTCAGGCGGCTTGGTCATGGGCTTGCTCCTTTCCGGGCACGGTTTTCGGCCCCGCGACGGGGAGGGTGATCCGGAACGTGGTGCCTTGGCCGACGACCGAGTCGACTTCGATCTTGCCGTCGTGCGACTGGATGATGTTGTAGGCGAGGTTGAGCCCGAGCCCGGTGCCCTTGCCCACGTCCTTGGTGGTGAAGAAGGGGTCGAAGATGCGTTTGAGGTTGTCTTCGGGGATGCCGCAGCCGGTGTCGGCGACCTCGACCCACACGTGCTCGCCGCTCGGCTCGGCGCCGGTCCTGACGGTCACGGTGCCGGCGTCGCCCAGCGACTGCGCGGCGTTGACGATCAGGTTGAGGAAGACCTGGGCGAGCTTGCCGCCGAAGCAGCTCACCTCGGGCAGGTCGCCGAACTCGGTGACGACGGTGGCCCGGTACTTCAGCTCGTTGTGCGCGACGTTGAGGGTCTTGTCGAGCATCGTATTGAGGTCTTCGACGCCGAGGTCCGGGCTGTCGACGTGGGAGAAGTCGCGCAGGTCGGCGACGATCTGACGCACCCGGCCGGTCCCCTCGACGGACTCGGTGATCAGGCTGTCGAGGTCTTCGATCAGGAACGGCAGGTCGATCTCTTGGCAGACCGATTCGGCTTTCTGTCGGGCGTCGTCGATGCCGTCGCCGGCTCTCGCGGCGTCTTCGAGGCCGCGGTAGGCGTCGAGGGCTTTCTTGAGGTCGTCCATGTACTCGCTGAGGGTGTTGAGGTTGGACGAGATGAACCCGATGGGGTTGTTGATCTCGTGGGCCACGCCGGCGGCGAGCTGGCCGATGCTGGCCATTTTTTCGCTTTGGAGCATCTGGCTCTGCTGCTGCTCGATCTTGGACCGCAGCTGTTTTTCGCGTTCGGTCTGCGCCTTGATCTCGGCGAGTTGGTGCTTGAGTTCTTTCTGCAGCGTGGCGAGGTGGAGGTGGGTGCGGACCCGGGCGATGAGTTCCATCGCTTCGGCGCGTTTGCCGATGAAATCGGAACCGCCGACCTCGAAGCCGAGGATCAGCTGCTCGGGTCTCGTGCTCGACGTCACGAACAACACGGGGATGTCCGCGGTGCGGGGCTCGCCCTTGAGGGCCATGCACAGGTCGAAGCCGTCCATCTCGGGCATCTCGACGTCGGTGAGGACGACGTCGGGCTGAACCCGGATGGCTCGGTCGAGTACCTCTTGCGGCTTATCGAACTGATCGACTTCGAAGTTGTAGCTCTCCAGGCTGCGCGCCATCGCGCGGCGGGCGGTGGTGCTATCGTCGACCACGAACACCCGGAAGCGTCTCCCGTCGGCGTGGCAAGACTCGGTGTCAAAAATGCTCGTATCACTCATGCGGGGGCTCCCGAAACGGCGGCGGCTCGGTTTGGATCGGCGGCTAAGATCGCGTCCTGAACGCGTCGATGGTGGCGGATGTGGCTGCAGACCCGGGCCCGCAGCTCTTCGGGGTCGAAGGGCTTGGTCAGGTAATCGACCGCGCCGGCGTTGAGCCCGTCGAGGCGTTGGCGGTGGCCCGACCGGGCGGAAACAAACATGACCGGGACGGGCGCCAGCCGACGTCCGTCGACCCGCTGGAAACGCGATTCCACTTGTCGGAACCGACGCAGGAACGCCTGGCCGGACATCCCGGGCATCGAGACGTCCAGCAGCAACAGCTCGGGGAACCAGGGGCCGAGCTGCTTCAGCGCCGCCGCCCCGTCCGTGGCGACCCGCACGTCGATCATGGATCGACGCAGCACCCGCCGGATCGACGAGAGCACCGCCGGCTCGTCGTCTACGGCGAGAACGGAAGCGCGGTATTCGGGGGATAAAGGTTCGGCCAAGGTGTGTTCCGATCCGCCGGACAAACGGAGAGATTGGAGTTCTGGATTTATCGGTGTGCGGCTTGACGGAGTTGACGGCACGGCGGTTCGGTTCATGGCGCAGGTCTCTTGGGGTGTTTCGGGACGGAAAATCAGCGGCGGCGACCCGATAACCTCACGCGGCGGCGTCGCCCGTGAGTTGTCGGACGTGGGTCAACAGCGTCTGGTTGTCGAAGGGCTTCTGGATGCCGCGGTCGGCGCCGGCGTCTACCGCGTCCTGGATCTCGCGGAGGCTTTGCGCCGAAACGACGAGCACCCGCAGGTGTTTGTATTCGTGGTGTTGGCGGATGAAGCGGAGCACGTCGTGTCCGTCGATCCCGGGCATCTGCAGGTCGAGGGTGACCAGCTGCGGGGTGAAGGTGTTGAGCATGGTCCCGGCCTGGAAGCCGTTGGGGGCGTGCCGGGTCTCATAACCCGCCCGCCTGAGCACGCGGCCGATGCTGGCGGCCATCGCGGGCTCGTCATCGACGATGAGCACCCGGCGGCTCTCCCGAACCAGCCCCACCGGGATCGGCAGGTCGTTTTCCCGGAGGAACGACACGAAGTCGGCCACCTCGACCCGGTGGTCGCCCTTGCCGGGGAGTTGGTGGGCCCGCAGCCGGTCCGCTTTGATCCAACGCAGAACGGTGCGGTAGTTGACGCGGCAGTACTCGGCGATCTGTCCGGTGGTCAGCGTGCGGGGCTGGGGCATGGCGGGCTCCTCGGTCGCGGCGGGGCGTGTGCGACGAACAACCCAAACATCGCATTTGCGACGGATGCGACAAATACGACATGCGCGATTAGGCGAACAAATCGGTCCGTTTGGATGGGGTGTAGGGTTTGGAGTACCCCGACCGTACGCCGAACGCGTTCGGTGAAGCAGCGAGACGCTGCGCGTCACCCGCTAAACATAAAGTTGGTGCCGTGTGCAGAATTCACACTTCGTCGGCC
>JBCBSA010000017.1:0-18148 GCA_039819425.1 Planctomycetota bacterium | reverse complement strand
TATCATTCGGTGAAGTATCATGGCGCACCAATGCCGCATTCGATCTTCTTCAACGTAAAATTCGAAGGCCAGCCCTTCTTCGAACTCGTTCACGGCGAGTGGATGACCGACGTTACCGGCCTCACCACCGACGCCCAAGGCTCCGCCGACACCCAGGCCCTCACCCGCGGCGCCTACACCCTCACCGTCGAAGACGGCGAGGGCGGCACCCTCACCAAAGACTTCGAGATCGTCACCGCCTTCGCCCGCCTCGTCGCCGACCTCGGCACCAACGACGCCTACCTCCTGGGCGATCTCAACGGCGACGACACCCTCGACTTCGCCGACGTCGAAGCCTTCGCCCTCGCCCTCGAAGACGCCACCGCCTACGAAGACGCCTTCGGCCTCGACCCCCTCCAGCGCGGCGACCTCGACGGCAACGGCCAGCTCGACAACGCCGACGCCCGCCTCTTCGCCGACTTCTTCGGCCAAGACCAGAGTGCCGACGTCCTCGCCCTCGTCCCCGAGCCCACCACCGCCGCCTTGCTCCTGACCCTCACCGCCCTCACCTCCCGCCGACGCCGACACACCCCGAGCGTGTCGTATGCTTCCAAAGTTTAGCGGGTGACGCCAAGCGTCCCCTACGAACCGAGATCAGGGGCTATGCCCGATCTCGAAATCGAAATCGAAATCAATCCCAAGGTTCCGGCTTTCCCACCAAGCCTTCCACGCTTGGAAGTTGGTGCCGAGGGTTTGGCCGGTAAGTGCTTTCAGTCACGCCACGAGCCGCGGTCCGAAAGCTTGCCTGCGTATCGAAAAGCTCGTGCCCCCAAAGAGGCCGGTCGTGGTCCGCCTGGCTTCCGAAACGACCGCACCAGGCCACCGAAACCAAGCGATTGGTCACCACTCAGCACGCCCCGGGTCGGATCGAACGCCGGGCCGGACGTTTTGCCGGATTGAGACGAGATTGATAAGCTATTGGGCTTCGATCGGCGGAGCATCGGGCTCCGCCTCGACCTCGATCCCAGCCACATTGCTGGATCGCGGGTGACACCTCCCCTATTCCCCGGAACCACCCCCGGAAACCTTCAACCATGAGCATCACCGCCGAACGTAAAGCCGAGGTCATCAAGGAGTTTCAGCGCAACGACAAGGACTCGGGCAGCCCCGAGGTCCAGGTCGCGGTGCTGACCGCTCGCATCCGCGAACTCACCGAACACCTCAAGTCCCACAAGCACGACTACGCCTCGCAGCGCGGCCTGCTCCAGATGGTCTCGACCCGCAGCCGGCTGCTGCGGTACCTCGCCCGGATCGATCGGCAGCGATACCTCGACCTGATCCAGAAACTGGGTCTACGTAAATAAATTCTCTCTCACGCCTCGGCTAACCGCCGCGGCGTGTTTTTTTCGTGGCTCGGCACGGTTGCCGTGGCCCACAACCTGTCCCGCGTCGCCGCCCCCACCCCGCCCCCCGGAATTTCCCGAGCAAGAGAGCCAGCCTTCCCCGCCCCGGAAGTACTTACGGCCGGCCCCACGGATGTCTCGCTCTCCTGCTCTTGGGTTCCCCGGAACATCGGAAGGTCGGCCCCGGCGTCGCCCCACCGCGCGATCCGCGCAGGAAACCTTTATGCCCCTCAACGCCCCGCACCGCGTCGAACTCGAACTCGGCGGCCGCACCCTCTCCATCGAGACCGGCCAGATCGCCAAGCAGGCCGGCGGCGCCGTCCTCGTCCAGTACGGCGAGACCGTCGTCCTCGGCACCGCCGTCCGCTCCGACCCTCGGCCCGGGCTCGACTTTTTCCCCCTCACCGTCGACTACCGCGAAAAACTCCCCGCCGCCGGCAAGTTCCCCGGCGGCTTCCGCAAGCGTGAAGGCGCCCCCAACCAGAAAGAAATTCTGACCATGCGGAACATCGACCGGCCCATCCGGCCGCTGTTCCCGCCGAACTACTTCGACGAGGTCCAGATCCAGTGCTGGGTCATGGCCGCCGACGGCCAGAACGAGCCCGACGTCCTCGCCGGCATCGCCGCCTCCGCGGCCCTGTCGCTGTCCGACGCCCCGTTCCAGGGGCCCGTCGGCAACGTCCGCGTCGGCCGCGTCGACGGCGAGTTCGTCGTCATGCCCACCGCCGCCCAGGACGCCTACTCCGACCTCGACATGCTCCTCTGCGGCCACGAGGACGGCCTCAACATGATCGAGGTCGGCGCCTACGAGCTCCCTGAAGCCGACATGCTTAAGGCCATCGAGTTCGGCTTCGAGCACGTCAAACAAGTCGTCGGCCTCATCAAGCAGCTCCAGGAAAAAGCCGGTAAAGAAAAGAAGGTCGTCGAGGACACCATCCCCGCCGAGGTGCGGTCCAAGGTCGCCGAGTTCGGCCCCGCCCTCAAGGCCGCCAAGACCGCCGAGGGCACGAAGCTCGACCGCCAGGTCGCCGTCCGCGACGCTAAGAAGAAGTTTAAGGAAGAGAACTTCCCCCGCCCCGACAAGACCGCCGGCGTCGGCGAGCACAACGACTGGGACAACACGATCAAGGCCGTGGGCGTCGCCCTGCACGACCTCGAAGAAGAGATCACCCGCGAAATCATCCGCTCGGGCAGCCGCACCGACGGCCGATCGTTCGACGAGCTGCGTGACATCGAGTGCCACGCCGGCGTCCTGCCCCGCGTCCACGGCAGCTCGATGTTCCAGCGCGGCGAGACCCAGGCCCTGGTCACCGCCACCCTCGGCACCGGCAAGGACGAGCAGATCGTCGACGGCCTCGGGGCCGAGTACTCCGAGAAGTTCTACCTCCACTACAACTTCCCGCCGTTCTCCGTCGGCGAAGCCAAGCGGATCACCGGCCCCGGCCGCCGCGAGATCGGCCACGGCAAGCTCGCCGAACGCGCTCTCCTCCCGGTCCTCCCCGCCGTCGCCGACTTCCCCTACACCGTCCGCCTCGTCAGCGACATCACCGAGTCCAACGGCTCGTCGTCGATGGCCTCAGCCTGCGGCGGCTGCATCGCCCTGCTCGACGCCGGCGTGCCGATCAAGGCCCCCGTCGCCGGCATCTCCATCGGCCTGATCAAGGGCGACGACGCCGGCCAGGAAGACTGCTACCTCACCGACATCCAGGGCGAAGAAGACCACTTCGGCGACATGGACTTCAAAGTCACCGGCACCCGCGCCGGCATCACCGCCATTCAGCTCGACCTCAAGATCCGCGGCCTGACGATCGCGCAGATCGAGAAGACCTTCGAGCTGGCCAAAAACAACCGCGTCCAGATCATCGAGAAGATCGAGGCCGAGGTCCCCGCGCCGCGCGAACTGTCCCCGCACGCCCCGCGCATGCTCTCGACCACCATCCACCCCGAGAAGATCGGCAAGCTCATCGGCCCCGGCGGCAAGACCATCCGCGCCATCCAGGAAGCCAGCGGCGCCACCATCGAAGTCGAAGAAGACGGCACCGTCTACATCTCCGCCGTCGGCGGCGGCAAGGCCGAGGCCGCCCTCGAAGAAGTCGAAAAGCTCTGCGCCGAAGTCAAGGAAGGCGCCCTCTACACCGGCCGCGTCACCAGCGTGAAAGACTTCGGTGCCTTCATCGAGGTCATCCCCGGCCAGGACGGGCTCTGCCACATCTCCGAGCTCAAAGACGGCTACGTCGAGAAGGTCTCGGACGTGGTGAAGGTCGGCGACGAGGTCCGCGTCAAGGTCATCCTCATCGACGAGCAGGGCCGGGTGAAGCTCTCCCGCCGCGCCGCGATGAAAGAAGAAGGCGTCGAAGAGGCCGAGGAGGCCAACGCCTGAGGCTTGATCCCGTTATCGACCGCAGAACGATCGAACGAAAGCCGCCCCGGACCGGGCGGTTTTTTGTTGGCCGCAAACGAGCCGCCGTGGCGGTTTAGAGCAACCCGGCTCCGTGTCGAGTGGGTGCGGCGAAGCCGCCCCCGCCGATGGACTACCGGACGCTGCGCGTCACCCACTAAACACGCGGTTGATGCGCTCTAGGTTGGGGTTCTTACTAGTGCCAAGGTTCATTAAATGAGTTGACCCTTGGCGATCACCGTTTCCGTGTATAGACTTGACGTGTTGGAATATTTCCGACAGCCGGCCCGGTGATCCCCGGGGCTGCACGGCCAAGGCGTCCGGCCGAGTCGAGGACGCGGGTTTGGTTCGGGGCCGACGGTCGTCCCTTCTCATTTGTAGCCGTCGCCCGTGGTTTCGTGTCTGGGTTCTGATGAACGGGTGTGGGTTCCGCTGGTGGGAACCTTCGATTGGTGTGGGCACTTCTTTTTCCCGAAGAGCATCGAGTCACATCGCGTGCGGCCGAGCAGGCCGACGGGCCAACGGAGAGAGTTCGCCGTGGATCACGGCGAGGGCCGACAAAACCACCCGCTTACCGATTCACCGACACGACACGACGCGGATGCCCCCCGGTCTTCGAGGAGTTTGTCATGTCAACGCGTGGACAGGTCAAGTGGTTCGATCCCAAGAAGGGCTACGGTTTTATCCTGGGCCCTCAGGGGCAAGACGTGTTTGTGCACTACTCACAGATCCAGGGCGACGGCTTCCGCTCGCTCAAGGACGGTGAAGAGGTGGACTACGACCTGATCGAAGGCGATAAAGGCTTCCAGGCCAAAGGCGTCGAGCGTGTCGCCGGCGACGTGATGGCCGGCGAACCCGGCGACTGAGCCCACGCCGGAGCGCCCGCCCGCCCGAGTGATGCGGCCCCGCCCGAGCCGACGACCGGCCGGGCGGAGGTATCCTTACGGCGATGACGGTCGAGCCGCTGGTTGTGGGTGTTGCGCTCGGGGTGGTGCTGGCGCTGCCGGCGGCGTGGTGGTGGTCCCGGCGGACCGAACGCCGCGTTCTGGAGCTCGAGCGTCGCGCCCGGGCGGCCGAGCGGCTGGCCGAGCTGGGCACGATGACCGGCGGCCTGGCGCACGAGATCAAGAACCCGCTGTCGACCGTCGGGCTCAACGTCCAGCTCATCGAGGAAGACCTCGTTGCGCTGACGCAAGACCTCGGCGAGGCGCACGAGTTGGCCCATCACCGCGAACAGCTCGCCCGCACCCGCCGGCGGGTCCAGGGCCTGTCGCGGGAGACGGCCCGGCTGCGTGACATCCTCGAAGACTTCCTCCGCTTCGCCGGCCGGGTCGAGCTCGACCGCCGACCGACCGATCTCAACGCGTTGTGCGAGGAGTTGATCGACTTCTTCCAGCCGCAGGCCGACGAGTCGCGGGTCAACCTGCGGGCCGACCTCACCGCGGCCCCGGCGGTCGCGTCGGTGGACGCGTCGCTCTTGAAGCAGGCGTTGCTGAACCTGATGATCAACGCGTGTCAGGCGATGACCGAGTCGCGCGACCGGGACACGCCGGCCGGCGGCAACAACGAGCTGATCCTGCGGACGGCGAACGTGCCGGACCGGACGCGGGACGCGGAGCCGAGGGTGGCGGTGCACGTGACCGACACCGGGCCGGGCATCGACGCCGAGTCGGTGGCGAAGATTTTTCAGCCTTATTTTTCGACGAAGCGGGGCGGGACGGGGTTGGGTTTGCCCACGTCGCGGCGTTTGATCGAGGAG
This sequence comes from Planctomycetota bacterium, assembly GCA_039819425.1. Classification (GTDB taxonomy): domain Bacteria; phylum Planctomycetota; class Phycisphaerae; order Phycisphaerales; family Phycisphaeraceae; genus Algisphaera. Next base: position 12,609 of record JBCBSA010000017.1, on the reverse strand, counting down.
CACGGCGGGGAGCTGACGGTCCACGCCGCGCGGGGGCGGGGGAGCGATTTTGTGATCACGCTGCCGGTGGCGATGACGCCCGAACCCCACGCTTAACGGGTGACGCGCAGCGTCCCGCGGTCGCCCCGGAACACCGGCCCTCCGGAAAGAGCGGCTTCGCCGCACCCGCTAAACGTGGCGTGGGGACGCCCGGGCGGTTGCGTCACTCGTTGCCGGGTAGCGCCGCCTCGATCGCGGCGAGTTCGTCGTCGGCGAAGTCGGTTTGGTTGGCGGCGGCGACGTTTTCTTCGATCTGGGCGGGCCGGCTTGCGCCGATCAGCGCGGTGGTCATGCGCGGGTCGCGGAGCACCCAGGACAGGGCCATCTGGGCCAGGGACTGGCCGCGGTCGCCGGCGATGGTGTTGAAGGCACGGAGCTGCGTGGCGAGCTCGGGGGTAACGCGGTCTTCCTGAAGGAAGCCGTCCGCCGAGCGTGCGCGCGAGTCATCGGGGATGCCATCGGCGTCGGCGTTGAGGTACTTGTTGGTGAGCAGCCCCTGGGCGAGGGGGCAGAACGCGATCACGCCGAGGCCGAGCTCGCCGGTCACGGGCAGCAGGTCGGTCTCGATCCCGCGGTTGAGCATGGAGTAGGCGGGCTGGTGGATGATCGGCTTGATCAGGCCGTCGCGTTCGCAGACGCGGATGACTTCGAGGGTGCGCTGCCCCGAGTAGCTGCTGATGCCCGTGTAGAGGGCTTTGCCCGAGCGGACGGCGGCGTCGAGGGCACCGAGCGTCTCTTCCAGCGGCGTTCCTCCCTCATCGGGATCGGGGCGGTGCGAGTAGTAGAGATCGACGTAGTCGAGCCCGAGCCGACCGAGCGACTGGTCGAGCGACGCGAGCAGGGACTTTCGGCTGCCCCACTCGCCGTAGGGCCCGGGCCACATGTAGTAGCCGGCCTTGGTGGAGACGACGATCTCGTCGCGGTGCGCCCGGAAGTCTTCGCGCAAGACACGCCCCACCCTCAGCTCCGCGCTTCCGGGGGCGGGGCCATAGTTGTTGGCCAGGTCGAAGTGGGTGACGCCGTGGTCGAAGGCGGCGAAGAGCATGGCCCGGGCGTTGTCGTGGAACTCGGCCTCGGGGAGCTGGCGGGTGTCGGTGCCGGCGTCGCCGAAGTTGTGCCAGCAGCCCAGGCTGATCGACGGCAGCATCAGCCCGGACCGACCGCAGCGGCGGAACCAGCCGCCGTCGGTCCGGTCGTGCGCGGCGTCGTAGCGGTCGTCGGCGGGGCGGTAGGCTTGGGACATCGTGGGGCTCGGATGGATCGATCGATCCACCGGGCAAACGGTTCGCCGGCGGATGGGGCGGAGATGTTAGCAGACCGGGGGTTGGGTTCAGGTCAGGTCAGGCCGGGGCCGGTGTGTCGGCGCGGCGGGCGGCCTGCTGCTTGCGGACGTCGTGGCCGAAGCGGAAGAGCACGAGCTGGCAGCCGCTGCACCGCCACGCCGGGAGCCGGTTGGCGCGCATCACGGCGTGGGTGCCCGGGATGTTCTCGGCGAAGTCGCCGTAGGAACCCTCGGCCCGGCGGACCCAGTGCAGACCCTGCGACACGGCGACGTGGCCGACCGTCATCCGCTGCCGGCACTCGGGGCAGCGCATCGTCTCGTGTTCGTGAGCGGGGTCGGGCACGCAACGATTGTATCGGTCAGCCCCCGGCCGCGGCGGGCAGCAGCTCCGACCAGTCCACGGCGAACAGAGTGGCGTACCTGAAATCGGCGACCCGGCGGGTCAGCCAGGCGCGGCGGCCTTCGAGCGTGATCGAGAGGACCGGGGCCTTCGTGCCGAGCTTGGCGTAGCTCCGCGGCTTGCCGGTCTGTGGGTCGACCAGGAACAGGTAGCTGCCGCCGATCGACTTGTCGGCGAAGTTGTAAGAGGCGCAGCGGCCGCTGTAGGTGGCGACGAGCAGGTGGCCGTCGACGGGGACGATGGCGGTGACGTCCTCGAAGACCCGCGGCGCGAGGTCGGTGGTGTCGTCGGGGCCGGGCTCGCGGGGCAGTTGGCTGAACCAGGTGGTGAAGCGGTCGGCCGCGGGTTCGTAGCGGGTGAGGCCGTAGGCGCTGCCGATCCAGATCGTTCCGGTGCGGGGGTCGCCGGCCAACGAAAGCACGGCGAGCTTCTTGCCGGGGTTGGCCGGTCGGGCGGGCAGGCGGTCGCGGGTGTGGCTCTCGAGGTGCGCGATCCAGGCGGTACGGAGGTTGGTCCAGGTCTGGGTTTCGAGGTCGAACATCGGCATCTGCGAGTGGGTGCCGTAGTCGTCCCCGGCCAGGACGACCCGGCCGCCCGCGATGGCGAGCCGGGTCATGTCCGCCGGGACCCCCTCCCCGGCGTCGGGGTGCGGCAGCGCGTAGGCCGACCACCGCTGCGTGACGGGGTCGAACAGGCAGAGCTGGTTGACCGCGCCGAGTTCGCCGCCCGCGAACACCAGCGCGTCGCGGGTCTGCCCCGCCACACGCAGGCGGGTGGTGGTCAACCCGTCGGCGGGGCCGTAGGTTTGGATCGAGCCGGTCGCGACGTCGTAGCGTTTCGCGCCTAATCCGTCGGTGGCGAGCCAGATCGCGTCGGGGTCGAGGCTCGGCCGGACGAGCCCGGCGAAGACCGCGGCGTCGCCGGTGTCGAAGCGATCGGTGGACTCGTACTGCCTGGTTCGGAGGTCTACCTGCCGGACGCCGCGTTGGGGGCTCACCCCCAGTGACAGGTAGCCGTGCTCGCCGTCGTGCCAGAACCCGAAGGCCTCAGGCGATTGGCGGAGCCCGCCGAAGTGTACGCCGTGCTCCTTCAGATCCACCTCTCGCGGCTTGATCGCGTCGGGGATCCGCAGGCTCTCCACCCACCGGTCGTAGCGGTTTTGGCTGGCCGCGGAGCGGGGCTTGCGGGCCGGCGCGTCGGGGCCCCGCGACCACCGGGCCAGCCAGCGGTCGGCCGCCTCGGCGTCGCCGTGCTCGGCGTAGACCCGCCGGACCGATTCGGCCAACCCGTCGTACTCCTGAGTGGTCGGCTCGGCGGGCAGCATCGGCGCGACCGTCTTCAGCCACGCAAGCCGCACGTCGGCCGAGGCCCATCGCATCACCGAGTGCGTCGCGCTGAGCGCGAGTTGAGGGTCGGGGTATCGCTTCAAAAGCTCTTCAACCCGGGCCACGTAGCTGCGGCTGACGGCGTCGTGTTCGCGCGCGACCACGTCGGGCGGCGTCTGTTCCAGCCAGCCACGCCGCGACCGCTGCACGGCGTCGCTCCCGACAAACACCAACGCGCGTCGCATGTCCGTCGCCGGCCACCGATTGTCTTGGGCCGCGCCGCCGTTGTTGGCCCGCCGGACCTGATCGGGCCAGTCCTCGCCGTAGCCGAACTGATCGACGTGCCGCAGCAGCGCCGAGTAGCGCTCACGCACCCGTCGCGGATCGCGGAATATCTCTTGGCGGTTCTTCGCCAGTTCCTCGCGCCAGCGCTCGACGATCATCTCGCGGTGCAGCTCGGCGCGGCCCGGGTCGAAGAAAAACGCGACTTCGAGCAGGCGGACGGTTTCGCGCCACCGGCGGAGGAACCCCGGTGTAACTTCGTACTGGTTGCCTGCCTGGACGTGCTGGATCGCCCGCGCACGCCGGTACAGCTCGGCCGAGACGACCTCGGCCTGCTCCGCGGAGAACCCCGCGTCACGCGGCTGGCCCTGGGCCCACTCGACGGCCTCGGCGAGGACCTCGTCGGCGAGCGCCTCCAACGCCCCGCCTCGGCCTTCGCCGGTGAAGACGCGGGGCGCGTCGCGCCCGTTCCACGCCGTCACCGACAGGCGGACCGGAACCCGCTCGAACTCGACACCCTGCCAGTCGAACTCCTCGAAGTGCCCCCACAGATACACGTCCGCCAGCCGACGCGGGGCGCCGGGGTCGCCCTCCGCCAGGCCCGCCAGCAGCAGGCGGTGCTCGTCTGCCGCCACCGCCGCGTCGGGGAACCGCAGCGTCCGCACCCCGGGTTGTCCGTCGCAGCGCTCGGCCAAGCGCTCGATCAGGGTCGCCTCGAAGCCGTCCAACCGCTGGCCCACCTCGGTGCGGTTCTCGAAGAACATCGGGGCGAGGGTCGTCTGCCGACGCGACGCCGCGTAACCCCGAAGCGCCTCACGCAGCCCCCGCCGCGCCCCCCGCAGGTACGCCGCGCGGTCGACCGCGTCGGCGTCGAACGCCCGGGCCGGATCGCCCGCGGCGGGGGTGGCCCACCGGCTCAAGACGTCGGCGCGTTCGGTGTCGATCACCCGGCCGCGTACGACCCAGCCGTCGTCTTGCCGGACCACGCCGCCGGTCACCAGCAGGTCGGCCTTGACCCATCGGCCCAGCCGCAGCCACGACTCGGGATCGTGGGCGCCGCCGAACCGCGACAGCCGCAACTCGTCCGCCGCCTTGTCCAACGCCCCGCGCTCGACCCACCGCACCGGCCCCCGGCCGATGAGCCGGGCCTCGATGACGCCGTGCAGCACGGCAGACTCGGCGTGCGACGTGTAGTCCGCGTCGGCGACGTTCCAATCCAGCATCGCCACCGTCAAACGGTCCGCCGCCTGCGCCGCGGCCGCAGACATCAGCACCGCCGCCGCTACGATCCAACACCGACACCACCGGCTAACGGTCATCTGCTGCTCCGTCACGTTTCGAGCCATACTTTCTCCGGTCAAGCAGACGCCGTCAGACCGAAATATTTTACGGGTGGGCCGGCAGCGTCGCGAGCCGCGCCCCAAGTCCCGGGCGGAGGCTCAGGGTGCTCGAAGGCTGGAACCAGGCCCGGTCCACGCCCGGTACGCCAGCGGTGCCAGCGTGAGCACGCCCAGGCTGAGCCCGAGGATCTCCAGTGACTCCTCGACCGTGTAAGCGAGGAAAAACGACAGGCTGTCCTGACCCCCGTGTTCGGCGGCGAGCCCGCCGACCATCTCCATGCCCACGGCCCCCCCGAAATACAGGACCGCCGCGACCCACAACCTCACGCCCGTCGGCCGCTCCATCCGCCACAGCCACGGGCCGAAGACAAAGACCGCCACCACCAGCAGCGGCCACGCCACGATCAGCCACGCGAAGTGGAGCATACCTGTCGTGTCGAGCCGTGCATCGAGGGCGCGCCCGACGGCTTCGTGCACCGAGACCGTTTCGTCCAGCGACATCGCTGCCAACAGCACCCCCAGCAACAGCCAACGCCACGCCGACGTGCCCGACGTCCGCCGCCGAGCGTAGACCAGCACGGCCAAGGCGCCCGCGATCAACAACAGCGACGACGAGTACCACGCCGGGATCGACGCCTCGGCGTCGAAGTCCAGCTTCTGGTCCGGCCAGATCGAGGGCAGATTGCCCGCTTGGTCACGCAGCAGGTACGTCGCGATGTTGCCCAGCAAGAGCAGCCCCCACACCGCGGCCAACCCCGCCGCGGCGACCGGCCAACCGGGCTGCGCCACGCTCGTTTCGGTGGCCGGGCCGGGGTGCGGGCGATCGGGTCGGTGTCTTAAGCGTGGCAAGTGGGGGCCCGTCAAAGGGGAGGACGCTCAACTATTGACCGTGGAGGAGATCGAACAAGTTTTTTTGGATCGGGCAGGCAGAAGTCCTGTGACCGGAAACGTTCGGGGCGCGCATCGCACGGTTGCCGAAGGATCGACATCGGGTTCGTCCTCGGTATCGCCGGTCACACGGGGGTGGTCGGCGGGCGCACCCAGATCCGTCGCGCCAACCGCGACAGCGTCAGCACGCCCAGGCTGAGCCCGAGGATCTCCAGCGACTCCTCGACGGTGTAGGCTAGGAAAAACGCCAAGCTGTCCTGGCCCCCACGCTCCGCGGCGAGCCCGCCGATCATCACCATACCCACGGCCCCGCCAAAGTACAGGGCCGCCGCCCCGATCAGCCCGAGCCGTGTCGCACGCTCCATCTGCCAAAGCCACGGCAGAAACACCAACGCGGCCGCCGCGAGCAGCGGCAACGCCACGACCACCCACGAAAAGTGGAACACCCCCGGCGTGCTCATCCGCTCGTCGATCACGCGGCCCAGGTTTTCATGCACCGACGCGGTCTCGTCGGCGGACATCGCTAGCAGCAGCACGCCCGCCACACACCACCGCCAACCCGACCGGGCCGTTGACCGCTCCCCGAGATAAATCCCGATCGCAAGCACCGCGGCAATCGTCAGCAGAGACGACGAATACCAAGCGGGAAACGCCCACTCAGCGTCAAAATCGAACTTGCGGACCAGCCAATACAGCGGCGGATCCGCAAGATAAGCCCGCATCAAGTAGGCCATGATGTTGCCCGCAAGCAGCAACATAGCCATGCCAAGCAGCCCCTTCGCTTCAGGCGACCAGGCCAACGCACGCTTCTTTGCCTCCGCCGATGAGCCTTTGATCGGGCGGTTGATGTTGTGTTGGAGTAACGTCAAAGCAGTCGGCCTTAGCGGGTTAAAATGACGTAAATTTAACAAATTACTAATAATTTTAACTACAGATTCTTAATCTGGTCTTAACCCGTGCTACAGACCGCCCCCTGCGCGAGTGCATCGCGAAAAACGAGACGACTCCACGCCGCGTGAGAGCGATTTATTGATACGGGCGGACCGGTCGTTCCAGCGGCCCCATTTCTGAATTGTTTGTGCGGGGCTTACCGAGCCGACCCGGAGTCGGGGCGGAGAACACCGCAGGCGTCTGGAGGACTCAGGCTGCTGCACGTGACGCCCTGCGGCCGGAAGCAGAGGCCCTATTCGTGGCGGAGCCACGGATCTTCGTACGCGCGGGTTTTTAGATGCGGTGGGGGTGCGGGCCGAAGTCGGCCTTGTAGAAATCCAAGACGTGCGTGCCGGGTGGCACGGCGTCGTCGATCGTCCGCCGGTCGTCGTCGGTCAGTTCGACGGCTGCGGCCCGGAGGTTGTCCTCGAGTTGATCCATGGTGCGGGGGCCGATGATGGGGCTGGTCACGCCCGGCTGGTCCCGGCACCACGCCAGCGCGAACTGCGACAGCGTGCAGCCCCTGGCGTCGGCCAACTCCTGGAAGCGGTCGACCGCGTCGAAGGCGGCGTGGTTCCGGAGCATGTCGGCCCGGCCGTGCTTGCCGTCGCTGAACCGTCCGCCCTCGGGCTGCCCCCCGGGATCGCCGCCGCGGGTGTACTTGCCGCTGAGGAAGCCGCCAGCCAGGGGCGACCACGGGATCACGCCGAGCCCGTAGGTCTGGCAGGCGGGCAACAACTCCCGCTCGATCCGGCGGTCGAGCAGGTGGTAGGGCGGCTGCTCGGTGACGAACCGGTTGAGCCCGAGCTTCTCGCTGGTCCACAGCGACTCGACGAGTTGCCACGCCGCGAACGTCGAGCAGCCGACGTAGCGGACCTTGCCCGACCGGACCAGGTCGTCCATCGCCCGCAGGGTCTCGTCGATCGCGCAGTCGGGGTGCGGCCGGTGGATCTGGTAGAGGTCGATCCAATCGGTCTGGAGCCGGCGGAGCGAGGCGTCGCACTGCTCGATGATCTGTCGGCGCGAGTTGCCCCATCGGTTGGGGTTGAGCCGGGCGTGGAGGCGCTGGCGGTCGGCGTCGGGGCCCGTTGCGTCGTCGGCGGGGGGGTGGTGCATGTTGCCGTGGCACTTGGTGGCGAGGACGACGAAGTCGCGGTGGCCGTTGCGTTTCAGGGCTTCGCCGGTGATCTCTTCGGAGCGGCCGGCCGAGTACACGTTGGCGGTGTCGAGGAAGTTGATCCCCGAATCGACGGCCCGGTCGATGAGGGCGAAGGAGTCGTCCGGGGAGGTCCGGCCGCCGAACATCATGCAGCCGAGGCAGAGCGGCGAGACGCGGACGCCGGTGCGGCCGAGGGTGCGGTAGTCCATGGTCAAGATTCCGAGAGGAGGTGGTTTTGTTTTAGCCGCCAAGGACGTCAAGAGGACCAAGGAAGGCAAAAAACAGGGCGAATGAGGTCGTCTCAAAATACCGAATGGCCTTCCTTGGCGCTCTTGGCGTCCTTGGCGGCAGAATGCTTCACCGGGTCAACGCCGCGTCCTCCTCGGCGTCCTGCGCGTCACGCAGCAGTAACAGTCCCGTGATGACCCACACCCCGCCGATCACCGCCGCCGGCCGCCACATCCGCAGCATCGCCACCATCGGCAGCATGAACGTCGAGACCTGCCACGTCAGCGCCAACACCAGCCGCAGCACGTCCCCGCGGTGCTCGGCCCGGTGCGGCTGCCGCCACGCCCTCGGCCACCAGCCCAGCGGTCGGATCTGCTCGTAAAACCGCCGCAGCGTTGCCTCGTCCGTCCGCCGGCTCAGCGCTGTGCCCAGCAGACATCCCGCCAGCGAGGACAGGCCCACGGCCCCCAGGATCGCCACGTCCGTGAACGCCCCGTTCTGCACCATCACCCCGAAGTCGCTTTCAATCCCCAACCCTTCCGGGGGCGGCAGGAACGTCAGCCCGAACGCCGCGGCGAAGCCCGTCGCCACACCGAGCGTGAACCCCCAGCCCGTGAACCGGGCCCAAAACCAACGAAGGGCAAACGGGATCAAAAACGCCGGGAACAGCTGGATCACGATCGTCACCCACACGTCCACCACCCCCTCGGCAAACAGCAGCGCCAGCACCAACCCCGCCGCCACGATCCCCCCGGAAGCCACGTAGCCCGCGACCACCTGGCCCCGTTCGCTCGTGCTCGGCCGCAGCGGCAGCACCACGTCCCGCACCACGTAGCTCGCCCCGGCGTTGATCGTCGAGTCGAACGTCGACATGCTCGCCGCGAAGATCGCCGTCACCAGCAACCCCCGCAGCCCCACCGGGAACAGGTCGCTCAGCAGCACCCCGGTCAATACCTCCTCCGGGTCTTCCCGCCCGATGCCCAGGTGGATCGCCAGGATCGCGAACCCCAGCACCATCGGCCAGCGGAACGCGAACAGCACCGTCCACAGCATGCACAGCTTCTTCACCGTCGGCACGTCCTTCGACGCGTAGAACCGCTGGGCCATGTACGCCGTCCCCCCGCTGCCGCCGAGGCCTTCGAGGAGGCCCTTCCCCATCCAGAACAAGAGAAACAGGACGAACGGCGAGTACGACTCGGTGAAGAATCCCTCGGCCTCTCGTCGAGTCTGGGGAGATTCATTACCGAGCCCCCATCTTTGAAGGCCATCGTCAATCACTGGCACAGCCGTGTTGTAAGCCGCCCCCGGCCACTGCTCCATCAACTCCGGCGACACATAGGTCGCCGCCAGCACCGCCACGTACACCGCCGCGAACCCGATCAGCCCCGCCTGCACCACGTCCGTCCAGATCACCCCGTATAGCCCGCTGATCATCGTGTACAAGAGCGCCACCACCGCCATCGCCACCTGACACGTCACCACGTCGAACGGCAGAAACGCCGAGAGAAACCGTCCCGCCGCCGCCAGAAAAAACACCACCATCCCCACCGTGATGACCAGGTACGTGAACGCCGCCGTGAACCGCGCCGCTTTTCCGGGGGCGCCGTCGCCGAAGCGCAGGTGCATCCACTCGCCGGTGGTCATCACTTGTGACCTTTGGTGCCACTTGCCCATGAACGCCAGGAACACCGCGATCGGCAGCACCACCCCGCCGCGCATCTCGATGAAGAACCCGTGCAGCCCGTAGGTGTAGATCAGCGCGATGATTGTCATCGTCCCCGCCGCGTCGAGGTTCGACGACATCCCCGACGCCCCCAGCGCCCACCACGGCATCTTCTTCCCCGCCAAAAAATAGTCGTCGCTGCCCCCGGCCGCCCGCTTGGCCAGGAACACCGACTTGCCCACGAGCACGATCAGGTACACGGCGATGACGCCGTAATCGATCGGGTGCATCGCCCGACCATAAGCGAACGCAACGGCGTTGCAACCCGGATCGGTCTCGACCTAACTTTTCGGCGGGGGCTTGCCTCGGCGTGTGTGCCCGTTGGACGGCGTCGGGCGCGGTAGCATCATGCAGAACTCCGCCAGCAGCCGAAGCGGCAGCGGCGCGAAACCGGCCCGTCCCCGGGGACGCTCGGCCTCACGCACCAAGCGGACGAGGCGTTCCTGGTCGAGCTCCGACCGCTCGTCGAGGTTTAAGAGTCCCATGTCCCAGACCTCGAAGATGCGGCGATCCGCGGGCGCGATCAGCAGCCGCCGCACGTTACGATGACGCGGGTCGGCCTGGATGGTCTTGAACAACGATTCGATCGTCTCCCGCTTGCCTTCGAGCAGCTGGATGAAGTGCCCGGCCGAGTAGAACAGCACGCCCGTGACCCCGCGCTCACGGTTGCGGCGGCGGAACCGCTCGACCATCTCCTCGAGCGCGTCGGTGTCCATCGGCTCGGTGGCGTCGCTGATGTATAGGAGTTGATAAAGCCGCATGGTCCACCCTTTGTTCCCAAAACCGATCCGTCCGCCACCCGGGCCGGGCCTGGCGGCCGCTCCCTCGACGGGGTTCCCCATGATGCAATGGTAAATATCGGTATGAAGATCGCGAAACGAAATCCGTTCGGGATCCTCGGGGGTAGCGGGCGGTCGGGCCCTTAAAACCTGGACCCGGCGTAGACCCGCCGCACGATGAACCGTCGCACCGCCACGATCGCGGCGAAGTTCAGCCCCTTCGCCGCGACCAGCCACACCGGCACCCGGTACGCCTCGAACACGTCCGATAACCCGAACAGCACGAAAAGCCCCACATACACCGCCTCCCACCCCGGCCGGCGGTGTCGGCGCACCAGCCGCCGGGCCACCACCGCCGCCACCACGAACCACGCCACCGCTTCGGCCAGGTTCAGCCAGTGATACCCGATCGCCAACCCGTCTTGCGCTTCGTACCGCCAAAGCACGTATTGCATCGCCGGCCAGAACTCGCGGGGGAAATCGTCGAACACGGATCCACTCCGTCAACGGCTCGGCTGAATCATCCGGCTACCCCGTACAGCGTGGCACCCACCATTGCGGCGATATTGCCTAGGAAGAAGGTGAAAGGACATGTACCGAACGCGAGATCGAAATATTTGATGCGCTTGCGTTCCGAACGAGTGCAGCAGTGAACCAGGAGACACCAACCCAAAAAGATGATCGAAGCGGCTGAGCAAGTCAGCCCTACGACGAACAAGACCAAAGCGGCGGTTGATGCCATGACGACGCTATCTCGAACACCAAGCCGCGGCTTATCGGATCAGATCGCACCACCCTGCACCCGCTGACGACACGGCACCGATGCGGCGATCAATCTTCAAACAACGGCGTCGAGAGGTAGCGTTCGCCGAAGGAGCATCCGATGGTGACGATGGTCTTGCCGGGGTTGGCTTCGGCGAGGCGGCAGGCGACGCAGGCGTTGGCGCCCGTGGAGATGCCGCCGAGCAGGCCCTCTTCCTTGGCCAGCCGCTTGCCCCAGGCGAAGGCTTCGTCGTTGGTGACGGTCTCGACGCCGTCGAGCAGGGGCACGTCGAGGTTCTTGGGGACGAAGCCGGCGCCGATGCCTTGGCGTCGCTTTCGGAAGATTCTTCCGGAATGCTACCGGGCTCGGCGTCGACGCTAGCGTGGATATCGGCGTCGTCCTTGGCCGCGGCGTTTGCTTTGCTTTTTGCGACCGACTTGGTTTTGCTTTTGGTCTTGGTTGTGGCTTTGGAGCCTGCTTTGGAACCGGAGGCGGATCGCGTGCGTTTGCGCGTCTTTTTCGCGACGGGTTTGGTGTCGGAATCGCCGTCCGCATCGCTTTTGGTTGGCGCGTCCGTATCCGCGTTCGATTCCCCAGACGGTTCGTTCGCGGCGGTGTCGCTGGGTGTAAATGAAGCGTCTGAGATAAACGGCACCTGGCCTGGCGCGGGCTTCACGGCATCGGACGCGTCTTGCGAATCTTCGGGTGTGTCGTTGTCGGAGGTGTTTTCGGAGGGGTCGGCTTTTTGCTCGTCCATGTTGTTAAAAAGCGGCGCGGGCGCGGTCGAGTTTTACGTCTGTTCTGATGGTCGGATCGGGCGCGCGGCTGCGAGCGGGATCGTTTGATTCAGTTTTTCGCGTCGCGCGGCAGTCCTTTGCGTTGCGGCGGAGTTTCGCGTTATGTCTGAGATCGCTTGAGGATCGCCCCAAGATGGGGCGGTCGCGGGCGGTCTTGTCATGTCGCGGCTTCCCGCTCTTGTTCGTTGATTCCCGGTGTCGCGTGTATTCTAAGCCCGGACCTTCAAGCCCGCCAAGCCCGTCTTACCTTATTTCTCAGAAAGAACTTAAGAATTAAGGGGAAGGGGTGGGGGGCTAGCCGGGGACGATGGAACGACCATCGGTGACATCGGGGATGATTTTTCTAAGCTCGTCGCGGAGGTAGTTCATCACGCGGCGGTCGGTATCGAAGCTGGTGGCCTTTCTCGCTATCTTTTTGCATTGTTCGACCGTGACCATGCGGATCACGTTCTTGATTTCGGGGAGTGCGGGGGGCGTCATGGAGAGGCTGCGGAGGCCGAGCCCGATGAGGAGCATGGCGAATTCGGGTTCGCCGGCCATCTCGCCGCATAAGCTGACATCAATCTTATCACGTTTGGCGACGCGGGCGACTTCCTTGATGAGATGGAGTACGGCGGGGTGCGCGCCGGAGTAAAGACTGGCGATGCGTTCGTTGGATCGGTCGACGGCGACGG
>JBCBSA010000016.1:0-18482 GCA_039819425.1 Planctomycetota bacterium | reverse complement strand
TTGTACCAGGCGGTCGAGCCGGCGGGGTGCTCGCAGGTCTGGGTGAAGCGTTCGATGACTTTGCGGGCGCCGGCCGAGGCGGTGGGCAGCGTCGGCAGGTCGGTCTCGATGCGGACGACCGGGGCGTGGTTCGCCCCGAAGTCGATCTCGACGTTGCAGCGGTCGGCGATCTTTGCCGTGTTTTCGAGGGCTTCGGGTTGGCGGTCGCCGAAGTGGGCCCACATCTCGTCGGGCGACTTGACGTAGAGGTCTTTGGGGTAGTGCAGCCGGCTGGGGTCGGACTTGATCTTGCCCATCGAGATGCAGCACAACGAGTCGTGCGCGTCCCAGTCGTCGGCGGTCATGAAATGGGCGTCGTTGTCGCAGACCAGGGGGAGGCCGAGCTCGTCGGCGAGGCGGGCCATGTGGGGGTTGAGGTCGCGCTGGGCCTGTTCGTCGTGGTGCTGCATCTCCACGAAAAACCTTGGGTCCCCGTGGTCGTTCGGCGTGAAGACTTTGCGGTGCCACTTGGCTTCTTCGACGGCCCGCTTCCAGTGCGACGGGTCGTTGGTCTGCGTGAACTGGCGGACGTGGTAAGCGAGGGACGAGCCGAGGTGGCCGTTGATGGCGATCAGGCCGTCGGACCACTGCTCGAGCGTCGATTTGTCCATGCGCGGCTTGAAGTAGAAGCCGTTGAGGTAGGCGTCGCTGGAGAGCTTGAGCAGGTTCTGCCAGCCGGTCTGGTTCTCGGCGAGGAGCACGAGGTGGAACCCGCCGTCGGACACGCCGGTGTACTCGCGGTTGGTGCGGTCGGAGGGCTTGCCGTTGACGTCGGGGGCGACGTAGGCCTCGATGCCGAGGATGGGCTTGATGCCTTCTTTCTTGGCGAGGTTGTAGAACTCGACCGCGCCGTGGAGGTTGCCGTGGTCGGTGACGGCGACGGCGTCCATGCCGAGCTCTTTGACGCGCTTGACCAGGCGGTCGAGGCGGTTCGCGCCGTCGAGGAGGGAGTACTGGCTGTGGAGGTGGAGGTGGACGAATCTTCGTTGGCTGGCGGCCCCGGAAGCGGTCTGGTTGGAAGTTGGAGCCATCCGTGGCGACCTCGGCGGGAAGCGTATCGAGTGAAGTAATCCGAACAGATTTTACCGCAGACCACCCTGGTCGCAGACCCCGGTTCGCGTCGTGGAAAAGCTGTCGGAGTCCTCAGGCCGCCGGGAACCGCGGCTCCTCGCCGGCGAGGACCGCGGCGACGTCCCGCACGACCCAGCTCATGTTTTTCAGGGCCGTGTCGGTCCGCGACGCGAGGTGGGGCAGCAGCACGACCCGCTCCGCCCGGTGCAACGGCGAATCTTCCGGGGGCGGCTCGGGGTCGTGGACGTCGAGCGTGGCGTGGGCATCGGGGTTGGCCTCGGCCCAGGCGAGCAGCGCTTCGTGGTCCACCAACATCCCGCGGGCGGCGTTGATGAAATGGGCCGTCGGCCGCATCGCCGCGAACGCCGCCGCGTCGATCAGTCCGCGGTTTTCCGCCCGCCCGTCGACGTGCACGCTCACGATGTCCGACCCCGCGTACAGCTCCGCGTGACTCACGAAATCGAACGGGTAGTCCACCGCTTTGCGCAGCTCCGCCTCGGGCAGGAGGTCGCACACCAGCAGGTTCATCCCGATCGCGTGGGCGACCGCGCCCAGTCGCTTGCCGATGCGGCCGAAGCCGAGGATGCCCAGCGTCCTCTCGTCGAGCTGCACGCCGACCTCGGTCTTGCGCATCGCGTGGAACGTCTCGGCGTCCGCCACTTCCGGGGGCCCCGGAAGAGTTGTAAAGGGGCGCACGTGTTTCAGCATCAACCCGGTGACGTACTCGACCACCGCCTGCGTGTTCGCGTCGGGCGTGTACACGACCCGCACCCCCGCCTCCCGGCAGGCGTCGAGGTCGACGTTGTCCAGCCCCACCCCCGCTCGACCCACCACCCGCAGCTTCGGTGCCGCCGTCAACAGCGCCGCGTCCACCCGCGTGTACGTCCGCACGACCATCCCCTGCGCCTCGGGCAACGCCTCTGCCATCTTCCGGGGGTCGCTGTGCGAGACCCACACCAACTCCGCTCGCTCGGCGAGCCAAGCGGCGCAGCCGTCGTCGAGGCGTTCGGTGATCAGGACACGGGGTTTCATACGGATTGCTCAGCTCCGAGCGACGACGCGCTGCCGCAGACATGCCGCGTTTTCCAAGGATTGGTCGCCGTCGATCCGAGACGCCAACGCCTCGGCCGGATAAACCTCGCCATCGTAAACCACCACGATCGCCTCGTCGCCCGGCTCGAGGAACGTGCTCTCGCCCACCGCCGTGTACCGCGTCGCCCCGATCGAGATCACCGCCCGCTCGGGGTAGTCGGCCACTTCTAACCACCGGGGCATGTCTTCAAGCGGCCCCGTGTCGCGCTGGTGGTTTAGCCGATCGACCAGCCAATCCAGTAGCGGCCGGTACATCGTCCCGTAACCGCCGGGCCCGGCCACGGGCGAGTCCTCGCCGTACGCCAACAACTCGTCGCCGCGCCGCAGAAAACACGCCAGCCGAAATCGATCCAGCACCCCGCCCGGCTCGAACCGGTCGAGCGCGATCCACTGGTCGTCGGCCAGCCCCTTGGTGTTCGCCCCCCAGTTCTTCTTCTGGCTGATCTTCGTCGCGTCGGGCCGACGCGTCGAGCAGTCGTTGTACGCCGTGAAGTACGTCGGCCGCACGTCCGCCACGGCCCGCGTCCCGCCGTCCCCGTCGGCGTAAACCAATTCACAAAGCAGCGCCACCTCCGGCTCGATCTGCAGCTTCGCCGGCCGCCCCGCGATCGTACCGGGGTGCTCGATCGTGTCCCGCGACAGCGGATACGTGTGCAGGAAGTGTTCGCCGCTTCCGGGGGTGTTTTCGGGGGGCGGCACGTAAAACGGAAACACCCCCTTGGGCTTGCCCGCTTCCGCTTCGACCCCGGCAAAGTCCGACGCCTCGCCCGCCTGCTCCAGGTGCCCCGTGAAGTTGCCCGCCACACCGAGCCCGATGACGGACCGAAGATCAAGTTCCATGTCCAATGTTCAACCTCACAACAACACATCCAACAGCAGGGTCGAGAGTGTAGCGGCCGATCGCTGACCGCCACCTCACCGCCGCGCTCCAGCGCCTTCGCGGCGCGCCTGATAGACTGCGCGCCGATGCCCGCTTCCCCCCGCAAATCCAAGCCTAAGCCTCGGGCCAAAACCCCCGCCTACGACCAAACCATCGTCCAGGGCGACTGCCTCCCCCACATGCAGCGCTGGGCCGCTGACGAAAAATTTCCGGGGGCGGGGGTCGATCTCGTGTTCGCCGACCCACCCTACAACATCGGCTACGAGTACGACGGCCACTACGTCGATCGCCGCCCCGACGACGAATACCTCGACTGGACCTACGCCTGGATCGATGCCGCCGCCGACCTCTTGAAACCCACCGGCAGCCTCTACATCCTCATCGGCGACGAGTACGCCGCCGAGACACGCATCCACCTCAAAAAACTCCAACGCGCCGGCAAACTCTTGTTCCGCAACTGGATCGTCTGGCACTACACCTTCGGCCAGCGCTGCAAGATCAAGTTCAACCGCTCCCACGCCCACCTCTTCTACTGCGTCGGCTCCGCCTCCGTAAACCAAAAAACCGGCAAGCCCAAGAGCAACCTCACCAAGAAGCCACCCTTCACCTTCAACTACGACCAGGTCGCCGTCCCCTCGGCCCGCATGACCACCTACAACGACGCCCGCCAGAACCCCAAGGGCAAGCTTCCCGACGACACCTGGGCCCTCAAGTTCCCCGCCACCCAAGACTGGCACGTCCGCCCCCAGGAAGCCCAGGCCGAGGGCCACTTCACTTCCGGGGGCGACACCTGGTACCAGTCCCGCCTCGCCGGCACGTTCAAGGAACGTGAGCAGTGGCACCCCTGCCAGCTCCCCGAAGCCCTGCTCGAGCGCATCATCCGTTGTTCATCCAACGAAGGCGACCTCGTCTTCGACCCCTTCGCCGGCAGCGGCACCACTCTCGCCGTCGCCGCCCGCCTCGGCCGCCGCTGGCTCGGCTGCGAACTCTCCCCCGAGTACCGCAAGAAAGCCCTCCAGCGGGTGAGTTCCGCCGCGACCTCACCGTGACCCCTCGCCCCCGGGTTCCCCCGTTAGCCGCCGGGCTCGACCCGGCGCTCCCCCGCCTCTCCGTCTTCCCCTCCCTCTCCGTCCCCCCCGTCCGCCCCCTCCTCGGCCCGCTTCAGCCACCGGTCCAACACGAACGGCCCCCCCGGCAGCACCGACGCCACCAGCGTCAGCCCCGCCAGGTTCTCCGACAGCCCCTTCTTCCACGCCCACCCCGCCGCCGCCCACAGCGCGATAAACAGCAGCCCGTGCGCCCACCCCACGACCGTCACCGCCCCCGGCATCCCCGCCGCGTACTTCAACGGCATCGCCACCCCCAGCAGCAGCAAAAACGACACCCCCTCCACCAACCCGATCACCCGCAACGCCCGCACCGCTCGCTTCATACCCGACAGCTTAGCGTCCGACCACCGCCGGTACCCGCAGACGCCACAGCAGACCTACCTCGCCGATCAGATTCCTCACGCAAAGCCGCAAAGCACGCCAAGCGATAGCAGTGAGCAGGGCAGGATTCATACGACACCACCTATCGACCAGCGATTGGTAGGGTCGGATTTATCCAGCCGCTCCGTCTGTCCATCTCTGCGGCTGGATGAATCCGGCCCTACCTGCTTGTCATGTGCCCGTATCTGGTGTTATAGTTAAATAAAAATTTTTGATAAATCTCCACTTTTCCGTTTTATTTCTTTTGTCCCTGAAAAATTGAGTAATAAATGTTTATTCGCAAATTGATTCTAGTGTCACTATTGGCTGTTACCCCAAATTTCGCAACAGCCCAGAAAGATATTTCCTTAAATTACGAACGGACAATTGAATACATTTCGCAGGCAATTTCGTCCTCTACAATCTGGTCTAAAGAAGGACTTGATATTTATCCTTGGATTAATAGCATTCACCGCGCATATCTCTTGGGCCCGGGGGCTGAAGATCCTGGGGGAATTTTGACACTGCGCTTATTGCATGCCGACCAATACAACGATAATTCTTTACCTTCTGATGGAGAATTACGCTCCGATATTTCGTTCCTACCTGACAAAATATCTAAAATCACAGTTGTTTTTCCGCACCCAGACGAGGGGAAAATTTGGAATCTTACACCAGACCGCGCTAAACAGTTCGCGCAAGAAAAGAACTTAGAGCCAATTTACTTACGCCTGTGGTTCGTGGAGGGATATCGGTATAAAATACATGGCTATTTTACTAGTACTGAACATACTTTTGACAGTATTAGAGGTCCGAGTTTGTACTCTAGGCCACTGCAACTGCTTAATCGATCACGATCTGAAGATATATTTCGTTGTGCAAACGCACTGCAACATTTAGTTGACCTCATCAGGGAAAAACAATCACAAGATCCTTTTAGATGATTCACCGCAAGTAGGATGGGGTGAGGCTTGGCGAACCCCACCATTGCTGCGTTGGCGCGGTGGGGTTCGAAGACTCACCCCGTCCTACTCGAATTGCGGCGCACACCGCGGCATCAATCTCGCGCAAAATCTGGGGTCGGCGAAAAAATTTATCTTGTTGTTGGATCGAAAGCTATGGCAAGCTGTGGGCGGGGATGACGCGATTGGTGCGCACAAGAGTTGCGGTGCGTCCCTTTGTGGAGGCGAAGCCTCCGTCGGCCCCGGCCGGGTTTGGGTGACGTTGGACAAGGCCCGCCCTTGCTCGTGAGTCGGGATCAGCCGGGCTGATGTGGACGCGAACGGAAGCGGCGATGCCGTGGGCACCACCTTGTCGGGGACCCCATGGGTCGGAGCCGGGCGTCGGTCGGCCGAGGGTGACGGGCTTCGGGTTAGCCACGAAGTCACGAAGGCACGAAGGCACGAAGTAAGGCAATTGGTTTTCTTCGTCGCTTCGTGACTTCGTGGCCCACCCGCTCCTTGCTGGGCGTCGGCCGCGGCGTCGGGCAGGGGGTGACCCCGGAACTCGCTCTTTGGTAATCCGCACGCCACGAGTTTTGGCCTGAACCGTTAGGTCGGGCGTTCGAGACTCAATCGGCCGAGCTTGCCGGTGCGTAGCTCACGCAGGAGTAACGCGCCGGCTCGGGTCCGGTCGACCTCGCCGCCCGCGACCAGGCAGCCGCGCCGTTGGCCGATGGCGTCGATCAGCGTTTCCGCCGCGTCGGAATGACCTGCGGCTTGTACGGCTTCCGGGGGCAGTTGGTAGCGCTCGCGCAGCCGGTCGGGGTAGTGCTCCAGCAGGTAGTCCGCGGCCCAGGGCCAGACGGTGTCGTCGTCGATCGCGGTGTCCTTGATCGCGCCGCTGGCGGCGAGGATGAGGCCGGTGCGTTCGTCGTCGAACTTCGGCCAGAGGATGCCGGGGGTGTCGGTCAGCGTGAGGCCGCCTTCGAGGCGGACCTCCTGGGGGCCCTTGGTGACGGCGGGCTCGTCGCCGGTCTTGGCGACGGACTTGCCGCGGAGGGCGTTGACGAGGGTGGACTTGCCGACGTTGGGGATGCCGACGACGGCGACGCGGACGGGCTTGTTTTTGTCGACACGCTTGGGGGCGAGCCGACGCGCCAGCTTCGGGACGTTCTTGACGCTCCGCCGATCGCCGAGGTTAACCGCCAGCGTCTGGACGCCGCGGCGGGTGTGGAACACGTCGCGCCACGCCGCGGTCGTGGCCGGGTCGGCGAGGTCGTCCTTGGTCAGCAGCGTCACGCAGGGCACGTCGCCCGGTCGGCCTTCGGGCCCCCTGCCCGGCACGTCGCGGCGCAGCTCGTCCAGCAGGGGGTTGCGCGACGACTCCGGGAGCCGGGCGTCGAGGAGTTCGATGACGACGTCGGTCTGGGGCATCATCGCCGCCAGCCGCCGGCGGGTCTGGTCCATGTGTCCGGGGAACCACTGGATCGGCATGGCCGTTAGCGTAGCGGTCGGGCGTGGGTCACGACCCCGTGGCCCGGGGCAGGGCGGTGTCGATCAGCGACCGCGCCGCGGCGCGGACGGCGGGGCACAGGTCGTTGCAACCCTCGATCAGCTTGCCGGCCATCGCGCCGTCGATCAGCGTGGTGAGCTGATAAGCGAGCCGGTCCGGCTCGGCGGCCCCCGCGTCGTTGGCGAGGGTGGTGAGATACTGTCGGATGAGCCGCTTGTGCTCGGCGGCGGCGACGTGGGCGGGGTGGTCGGCTTCGCCGTACTCCGACGCGGCCCGCGTGAAGATGCAGCCCGCGAACGCCGGCGCTTTCAGCTCCTCGTCCAGCACCTCGAACACCGCCAGCAGCCGGTCCCGTGCGGAGGCCGCCCGCCGCTCGACCTCGGCCGTGAGCCACGAGCGGTAGCCCCGGTCTTTCTCCGACAGCGCGGCGGCGACGAGGTCGTCTTTTGTGGCGAAGTGTTTGTAGAGCGTCATCTTGGCGACGCCGGCTTCGGCCAGGATGCGGTCGATGCCCACGGCCCGGAAGCCGACCCGCTCGAACAGTTCCAGGGCGGTGGACACCAGCTGTGTCTTTTTGTGGGACATGGCGGTCGGCTCCGGAGAACCGGATGGTAGCGGACGGCTGGCCGTGTCCCGACGAACGGCTGCCTATAACTGAGGGAATCAGTCCCTTAGATCAGGTTGGGGACCGTGCTTCGTTTCCACCAAACCCAGGAGTCTGCCATGCCGCGTATCCAGCCCGTCGATGCCGAGAACCCGTCCGCCGATGCCGCCCCCATGCTTGAGGGGTTGAAGGCCAAGCTCGGCCGGGTGCCGAACATCTACGGCACGATGGCCAACGCCCCGGCCGTGCTGAAGTTTGCCCTGGAGGGCAGCGGCACGCTGGGCGAGACTTCGCTTCCGGCCGACGTGCGTGAGCAGATCGCGCTGGCCGTGGGCGGGGCGAATCGGTGCGGCTACTGCGCCGCAGCCCATACGGCCATCGGCAAGATGGCCGGCTTGTCCGACGACGCGACGCAGGCCGCCCTGAACGGCAGCGCCGACGACGCGAAGGTGCAGGCCGCGCTCGACTTCGCACGGGCCATCCTGGCGCGCGAGGGGTTTGTCACCGACGAACAGTTCGCCGCGGTGAAGGCCGCGGGCTACGGCGATCAGCAGGTGCTGGAGATCATCGCCGTGACGGTGTTCAACATCTTCACGAACTACCTCAACCACATCACCGACCCGGAGATCGATTTCCCCGAGGTGGACCTGCCGGCCGGCGCCGGGGTGTGACGGCGGGATCGTCGGAAATGCGGCGGAGCGATCAGCCCGCCCGGTCGTGTTCGGGCTTCTCGGCGAGCCAGTCTTCGAGGGTGGCGACACGTTCGGGGTGCTGTCGGCTGCGGGCGAGGAAGCCGACGCCGTGGGCGGGCATGGGGTCCTGGTCGGTGGGCTGGTAGCGGAGGTCGACGCTCCATCGGATGTGGTCGGACTTGTTGGGCGTGCTCATGTGGACGTTGCGGTCGTTGAAGAGGATGGCCGAGCCGGCGCGGACGGGCAGGGCGACTTCGCGGCTGCCCAGGGCGTCGATCTGTTTCTTGTGGATCTCGGTGTAGGCGGTGCCGGTGAGGGATTCTTCGCCGTAGTCGAGCATGCGGGTGCGGTGGGTGCGGGGCAGGACGTGGAGGCAGCCGTTCTCGTGGGTGGAGTCGACGATGGGGATCCAGACGGTGATGACGGGGTTGGAGTTGGCGTCGGGCCAGTAGCTGCGGTCCTGGTGCCAGGGCACGGCCCCCGCGGCGACGCCGGGGACCTTGGGGCGGGCGTTGTAGACGGGGTTGGCGAAGATCTCTCCGCCGATGAGGCTCTCGACGGCGTCGAGGATCTTGGGGTTGCTCATGAGGTCGAAGTAGCCGGGGAAGCGGTCGCGCCAGCTGCGACCGTACTTGAGGAAGTCCTGGTCGGTGAGGCCGTCGAACAGCCGGGCGAGCCGGGTCTCGAACGGTTCGTGGGCCAGCGGGTCGGTGATGAGCCCGTCGCGGACCATCTCCTGGGCGATCAGATCGACCTTGTGGCTCATCGCCTCGCGGACGCCGGTCAACTCGCTGGGTTCGAGGTAGTCTTCGAGGACGAGAAAGCCCTCGAGGTCGTAGAAGTTGATCTGCTCTTGGGTGAGACATCCGCCCCGGGGGGTGCCGACGAGGGCGGGGGCTTGGAGGGCTTCTTCGGTCTGCAACATGGCGGGGGCTCCGAGGCGGCGGGTGAATCGTGAAGTGGTTCAGAACTCTAAATTTATCTGTTCAAAACGCCGAATCAATTGTTTTGATTCATCATTGGTGGTAAATTTTCACATATCCTGTGGCTCTGACCGCCTCGAATGCGCTGTCGATCGACGTCCCGCTGGGGGCGTGCCCGGGGCTGGTGAGCCTGGGGGTGGGGGTGCACGGGGCCGTGCCGGTGGAGCGGTTTCGGTTGGCCGAGGCGTGGTGCCTTCACCTGTACCGGTACGACGCGGAACTGCGGATCGGGGGGGTGGCCCGGACGATCCGGCCGGGGTCGGTGTCGCTGATCCCGGCGGGGGTCGAGTTGGAGTACCGGTTCCGGGGGCGGTCGGAGCACACGTACGCGCACCTGTCGATCCCGGACGGGGGCGGCGCGACGGAATCGAAGCGGCGGGTGCCGATGGTGCAGCGGGTGGAGCCGGGGCGGTTTGCGCAGCTGGAAGCGGCGATGCGGGAGGCGGTGGGGTGGTACGCGGCGGAGCCGCGGCGGGCGGAGGTGCGGGTGTGGGACGTGCTGTGGCGGGTGGCGGATCGGCCGGTGGATATCGAAGAGACGACGGGCACGCCGGGCGAGGGTTCGGTGGGCCGGGGGGAGCGCTGCGTGCAGGAGCTGCTCTCGGCGATCGAGCTGCGGCTGTCCGAGACGGTGCGGGTGGGGGAGTTGGTTGACGAACTGGAACTGGAGCTGTCGTACAACCAAATCTTGCGGTTGTTCCGTCAGCAGACGGGGCGGAGTATCGCGGGGTATATCCAGCACCGGCGGGTGACGCGGGCGCTGTACCTGCTGCGGCACACGTCGATCCCGATCAAGGTCATCGCGATCCAGGTCGGGGTGCCGGACCTGCAGGCGTTCAACAAGCTGATGCGGAAGGCGACGGGGTGGTCGCCGCGGGCGCTGCGGGGGGAGGGGTGAGTGGGTCAGCGTTGCGTCGCAACGCAGCTATTTGCAGCTCACGATCATGGGCTTCTTTCACGGTTTATTCCGGGGGGGGCGAAGTAGTCGTTGAGGAAGGCGCGGCGGTCGCCGTCGTGGTTGGCGTATTGGACGAGGGCGAGGAGGCGGCGGCGGTCGCGTTCGAGCTTGGCGGCGGTGTGGGCGGGGTTGAGTAGCACGTCGGGGAGATCGGCGACGAGGTCGAGGCGGGGGTGGTCTTCGTCGCGCCAGGACGAGTCGGGACCGAGGACGCCGTGGCGTTCGAGCATGCCCAGGGCGGTGTCGAGCCGGCGGTCGTGTCGGCCCTGCTTGGCGTGGAGGGCGTGGCGGAGCCGGTCGAGGCCCTCGGCGTGGATGCGCTCGGATTCGCTGTCGAGCAAGGCGAAAACGCGTTGGTAGAAGTCGGCGTCGGGGTTGGCCCAGTCGACGAACCGCATCTGGGTGGTGAGGTCGTTTTCGTCGTAGAGCAGGGTGCAGGTGGCGGGTTGGCCGTCGCGGCCGGCGCGGCCGATTTCCTGGTAGTAGGCTTCGAGGGAGCCGGGGAGCTCGGCGTGGACGACGAAGCGGATGTCGGGCTTGTCGATGCCCATGCCGAAGGCGTTGGTGGCGAGGACGACGGGGGTCTCGTTAGCCATGAAAGCGTTTTGGACGGAGCGCCGCTGTTTGGCGTCGAGGTCGCCGTGGTAGCGGAGGTGGGGGACGCCGCGTTCGCGGAGGCGTTCGCCGAAGTCGCGGAGGGTTTTGATCAGCGTGAAGTAGACGATGCCGCCCCCGGAATTTTCCTCCGCAATTTCGGAGGCGTGGCCGACGATGGCGTCGAGCTTGGTGTCGTCGCCCCAGACGTGGTCGACGTCGAGGGCGAGGTTGGGGCGGTCGATGCCTTCGTGGAAGGTTTGGAGCTGGTCGGGGCCGCTCCCGGGGGTGAGGCCGAGCTGGCGGGCGATGTCGCGCTGGACGTCGGCGGTGGCGGTGGCGGTGAGGGCGACGGTGGTGGGTCGGCCCAGGCGGCCGCGGATCTCTTCGAGGCGGGAGTAGTCGGGGCGAAAGTCGTGGCCCCACTCGCTGATGCAGTGGGCCTCGTCGACGGCGAGCAGCCAAACATTCGCTCGGGCGACGGCGCCGACGAAGGGTTGGCTGCGGAACCGCTCGGGGGTGACGTACACGAGCCGGTACGCCCCGTCGGCCATCGCGGCGACGCGGCGCTCGCGTTCGGCGCGGCCGAGGCTGGAGTTGATGAAGGTCGCGGCGACGCCGCGGTCGCGGAGGGCGCGGACCTGGTCCTGCATCAGCGCGATCAGCGGCGAGAGCACCAGCGTCGTCCCCGGCCGGGCGAGCGCCGGCACCTGATAACAGACCGACTTGCCCGCCCCGGTCGGAGCCAAGACCAAGGCGTGCCCTGCCCCCGGAGGCCGATCCGTCCCCGGAAGCCGATCCGCCCCCGGAGGCCGATCTGTCCCCGGAAGTTCACCCCCTCCCCGGGTGCCGTCCGTGTCGAGCAGCCGGCGGACCACCTCGCCCTGCCGACCGCGGAAGTCGGCGTGGCCAAAAACACGTTGCAGGGTGGTGGTGGCTGCGTCCGCCGACATCGGGCCATCCTAACGCGGCGGTGTCGGCGGTCGCCGTGGGCGGCGCGCCGTCGATCGGGCGGGGAATATACCGATCTGTATACCGGTTATTCGGGTGTGCCCGGTCGAAGGTGGGCCGAACCGAATCGAGACGACCGAAGCCGCGAACGCCAACGCGGGCGGTCGGGGGCAATCGACCGCTGTCGTTTCGTTTGAGCCCCGCGGGAACGCCGCACCCCGCAGGGTGCGGACGCTCGTTCCGGCAAGCCTTCCTCAAACACGCCCCGCCCCAACAGGATGCCTAAACCCCGGCCTCGATCGTGGCTTGTCCACGGTCGGGGCTTTTCGGGATCCCGTTGTCCGGCATAAGGTTGTCCTGCGGAAGAGCTAGGCGAACGAAGACACAGACTGTGAAGAAAAATGCGACGCATCGGCGTGTGATTTCCGCGTCGTGACGACCGATCCGCCTAAATTTTGAACAGCGCCGGCTTTTGTGTCCGCAGAGTTGGCATTTCAAGTCAACAAGCGCCGTCAATTTGGGCGAAACGGAACGATAAGCTTTGTGTTGGACGAGAGATAAATATTTAAAAACTTGGCAAAAAGTGCCTTGATCTTGAGGGATTTCGGGTATGCTGTATCCAAGTTGGAAGTGACTCTGCACGAAAACTAATCGCCCCCACCCGCACGGCCTGCACTAGGCTGTGCGACCCCTCTCTAGCGGTCAGGCTTCCCCACCTGGCCGCTTTTTTTGCGCCGATGTGGCGTATGTGTCGGGCCGCGGCCCCCGGTCTCCGGGGGCTGGGCCCGGGCTAGTCCGCTTCGAGGGCCAAGTCGGCCCAGACCAACCGGTGGTCGGAGGCGTCGATCCACGCGTGGCCGGCTTGGCCCGGCTCGGGCCAGAAGACGCCGGCGTCGACGACGGTCCAGTCCGCGGTCGGCAGGACGTAGTCGACCCGCAGGTTGCCCGGGCCGCGGCCGGGCTCGTCGGGCCAGTCGGCGGTATCGAGGGCGGGGTCGCCCCGATGCTCGGCGTTGACGCCGCCGTCGGCGCGGGCCTTGGCGACGGCGCCGCGGCTGGCGGGGAGCGGGTCCCGGATGCGGGGGTCGAGACGCAGCTGATCGATGGCGAGGGGGCGCGACTCGCCGTCGTGGGGGTCGGCGTTGAGGTCGCCCAGGACCACGGCGGGCCCCGGAGGAAATGGTGGGTATAAGCCCCGCTGAACATTCCGGAGCATCGCCACGAGCATCGCGATCTCGGCGTGGTTACGCCAGCCGTTACGGTCTTCGGGGCCATCGAACACGGGCGGGGTCGGGTGGCTGATCAGGACGTAGAGCGAGCGCCCGCTACGCTCGGCCACACGCACGGCTTCGTGCGTCTTGGACGAGACCCGAACGATTCCCCGGGCGTGAGCGGGCAAGACCGATTCGGGGAAAGCCGAGACCCGCGTGTTGACCCACGGGGTTTTTTGCGCCGACGCCACGAGCTCAAGGGGGGCGTCGAGCCGGCTGAGCAGGAGCATGCCGAACTGGCCGGGGTAGGCGCCCCAGCCGTGGGCGTCGCCGGGGCCGTCGGTGCGGCCGTCGCCGTCGAGGTCGAGGCCGGTGGGCAGGCCGGTGTTGACCGGGGGGGAGCGGGTGTGGGCGAAGGTGATCGGCGGGGCGTCGGCCTGGGCGACGCCGAGGTAGTGGGTCTGGAAGAGGGCGGCGAGCCGGCCGGTGGGGTCGTGGTCGAACTCGTTGATGAGCAGGACGTCGGGGCGGACGTGCTGGATGATGGCGGCGACTTTCTGGAGCTGCTCGTCGTCGGGCGTGGCGAGGCGGCGGGGCAGGTCGTCGGCGGTCTCGCCGGAGAGGGCGGCGTTGAAGGCGGCGAAGCGGATCACGCCGGCGGGGCGGTCGTCGGCCGCGGCAAGGGGGGCCGCGGTCAACAGCGCTGCCAAGACAAGACGTAGCGAGGGGTTGTTGCTATTTCGGTTTTCCATCGGAAGATTCGCGTTCGGGGACCTCGTTGCCCGCCTCGTCGATCGGGGTGGGCCCGACTTGGCCGTAGGTCTGCGGGCCGGGTTTTTTCTGTTGCCAGGGCTGGTTCTTGATGAGGGCTTGGGCGGCCTTGATGCCCGAGACCATCGACCGGCGGTCGGTCATCGAGCGGGGCGGGGGGTGCTGGGTCTGGTAGTCGGCGTGCTCTTGCTGGTAGAGGTGGACGGTCTGCGTGGGGAAAGCGAACTGCACGCCCAACGCGTCGGCGAGGCGGACGATGTCGATGAACAGGCGCTCGCGTTCGCGCAGTTCGGTGTTCCAGTCGGGGACCTCGAAGAAGATGTAGAGCAAGACGTCCATGCTCGAGGCGGACCACTGGTGCATCCAGACCTGGTAGTAGTCCTTGCGGGTGTAGGGGTGGGTGCGGACGAGCTCGCGGATGCCCTCGGTGAAAGCGATGAGCTTGGCGGGGGGCGTGTCGTACTGGACGCCGACGTGGGTCTTCCATCGGCGGTAGCGGCGGCGGCCGTAGTTGTCGACGGTGGCGCGGACCAGGGCGGCGTTGGGGACGGTGACCTGGGAGTTGTAGAAGGTGCGGATGCGGGTGCTGCGGAAGCCCAGGTCTTCGACGGTGCCCTCGACGTCGCCGCCGACCCCCGGAAGAACCACCCAGTCGCCGACGGAGAACGGGCGGTCGAGGAGGACGGCGACGCTGCCGAAGAAGTTCTCGATGGTGTCCTTGGCGGCGAAGGCGAAGGCGAGGCCGCCGATGCCCAGCGACGCGACCATCGGGCCGATGGGGATGCTCAGGGCCTCGGCGGCGTAGACGACGCCGATGACGGCGATGAAGATCTTCACGGCCCGGCGGATGAGCGGGACGAGGATGTCGTCGAACTTGGTCAGCGTCCGCTCGGCCCGGACGGTGACGACCTCGGCGATGAGGTCGACGATCCGCCACGCGGCCCACGTCCCGGCGAGGACGGTGAAGACGGCCGCGGCGCCGAAGAGCAGGTTGTACGCCTCGGCCACCAGCCCCAGCACCCGCAGCGTGAGCAGCCAGGACACGCCCGCGGCGAACAGCCCGACCGGTCGGCCGGCGACCGCGATCGACTCGGCGTGCCGGTCGCCGGCGCGTCGGCCGATGCGGTTCACGGCCAAGACCCGCCACGCCGTCCGCAACATGCGGTCGAGCGTGAGGCCGAGCAGGATGAGCACGAGGATGCCGATCCACTGCCAGTACTTGATCCCTAACCAGTCCTGGCGGACCAGGCCGGCGGGCATGAGGCGTTCGAGGACGGAGCTGTATTCGTCGTCGACGGTCTGCAATCGGCCGCGGGCGACGGCCTTCTGGTGCAGCGTGGGCAGCTGCCGCAGCGTGTCGCCGCTGAACAGCCAGCGGCCGCCCGTCACGCGGTCGAAGGTGATGTTTTCCGAGGCGAGCTCGAACCGGCGGGCGAGCTCGGCGTCCTCGGCGTTGAACGGCCGGGGGAAGAAGATCACGCTGACCTGACCCGGCTCGAGCGCCGCGGCGTCGTCGAGCGTGGCGTAGTCCACCCGGCGGACGCGGTCGATCACGTCGAGCAACTGTTCGGCCCGCTGCTTGGCGGCGTAGTCGTCGGGGCGCAGGTCCGCCGCGGCGAGGTCGAAGCAGGCGAGCACCGCCGGCCAGACCGACGCGTCCCCGGCCCGCACCGCGGTGATCCCCGTGAGGAACGTGCGCATCGTCGCCCGCGGCGAGTCGAAGGCGACGGGCACTTCACCTTCGGCGCCGGTGATCGTCGCGGGCAACTCCACGGGCGGCTCGGGATCCGGCTGAGCCGACAGCACCGGCGTCGCCGCAAACAACAAAACCACCACGAACCACCGCAAGGAGATGGGAAACTGAATCATCACGCGACGAGGTTACCGGATCGCCCCCCCCCGGAATCACCCCGCCCCCCCCGGAATCGCCGCGGAAGCGTCGCGTCACCGCTGGATCACGCGGACGTTTTCCCGCAGGTCGCCGTCCGGGGCTCCGGGGTTTTCGAACGCGACTTCGGTTTCAACATCACGGTTTCCCCCCGTGAACCAGTTCCCGACACGCGCGGCCGCCGACGCGATCACGTAAACCACCAGCCCCACGACCAGCCCCGCCAACAACGCCAACACCACCGGCACCACCACCACCAACCCCGCGCAGAACAGCGCGGTGAGCACCGGCCAGGCCGACCGACGACGCACCCGGGCGTACACGCCGGCGAACCGGGGGTCGGCTTCGAACGCGGCTTTCCAGTCCATGTCATCAGTCTAGCCGTGGGTGTCGCCGCCCTCTACGCCCGACGGGGTGCCGCCCCTGACGCCTAGTCCGGCTGTAACGGCTGCGGCCGCCACCGCCTCGGCGAATCCACCACCGCGGATCAAGTCGTCGGCCCCAGGCCCCGATCTCACCGGCACCGAGGAGACAAGAGCATCATGTCCCAAGCCCCCACTGCAGCGAATCCCGAGGCCAATTCCGCCGCGGCGATCCAGGAAAACGTCCAGTCGGCGATCAAAGAGATCTCCCACATCGCGACCCTCCCCGAGGTCACGATGAAGATCATCTCCCTGGTCGAAGACCCCGACTCCACCGCTCAGGACCTCAACAAGGTCATCAGCAACGACCCCGCCTTGGGGGCCCGCATCCTGAAGGTGGTCAACTCTGCCTTCTACGGCCTGCCCGGGCAGATCGGCAGCATCAACCGCGCCGTCGTCCTCCTGGGCCTCAACGCCGTCAAGAACATCGCCATCGCCGCCAGCCTCGCCAAGCTGTTCCGCGGCGGCAAGATCGCGGCCAACTTCGACGCCCGCGACCTCTGGACCCACTCCATCGCCACCGCCACCGCTACCCGCCTGCTCTCGAACCGCTGCGGCCTGGGCCTGCCCGACGAGGCCTTCCTCGCCGGCCTGATCCACGACATCGGCATCATGGTCGAGATCCAGGCCCGTCGGCCCAAGTTCATCGAAGCCCTGGCCAAGGTCGAGGCCGAGGGCGTCACGCTGCGGGAGGCCGAGTTCGCCTGCATCGGCGCGACCCACGAGATGTTCGGCGCCGCCATCTGCAAGCTCTGGAAGTTCCCCGTGTCCTTCCAGTACGTCACCGGCTTCCACCACCACCCGATGGACCTCGTTGAGAAGAACCGCACCCTCGCCTGCCTCGTCCACGTCGCCGACCACGCCGTCGGCCGACTCGAGATCGGCTTCGTCCACGACGTCTCCCCCGACACGCCCGTCGCCGGCGACGTGCTCCGCCACTTGAACCTGCAGGCCGCCGACATCGACGCCGTCTGCGAAGAGTTGCCCGAAGCCATGGAAGAAGCCAAGGGCATCTTCCAGGGCGCCGGGATGTAACCCCGGATTTTTCACGCCGCGCCCGAAGTCCCAAGCGAATCGGACCAAGCGGCTTACGACAACCCGGTCCGCGTCACAACGACCGGACCACCCCGTATCTCTCTTTTCCCTCCGGGCGACGGCACTGCGAAGTGCCGTCGTCTTTTTCTGCCCGGCCGTGACGCGGCCCGTCGGGAAAGGGTTGTCAAAATGAGCCGATCCGGTATAGTCGTTACCGATTCATCGCGACTGACTCGAACTCTATTTCTCGGGAGGAATAACAGATGAAAATGCGGGGCTTGCTGATGACCGGTGTGTTCATATTGGCTGCTGCCGAGTCTTCGGCCGCCACCCTCGTTAACGACAACGGCCGGGTGCAGGTGGGCGTCTCGGCGGCCGTCGCTTTCCTCACCGATTCGGACAACGTCGATCCGGCCACGGGTCAAGCGTTCGTCACGCTCGGCAGCACCCCCTCGCCGAGCTATTCGGTGAACGCCACCGCCCAGAGCGGGCTCGACCTGCTGCCCGGTGCGACCGGGCTGAGGCTCGACGCGACGGCCAACGTCACGCTCACCCGTTCCGCCTCCGAGCCTCCGGCCAACGGCTTCGCCGCCACCGAGCCCGGCCGTGAGATCGACTTCACCCTCGACGCCGGCCGGTACCGCGTGACCTACGCCCTGATCGGCTCGGCGGTCGTCACCGACGAACTGCCGGGCAACAACAGCTTCGCCCGGGGCAGCGTTTCCCTCCGAAATCAGGCCGAAGGCCTGTTGCTTCTCGACATCCGGGAGTTCGGCCCCGACGCGGCCGGCTACGACGTTTCCGGGTCGATCTTCATCGATGTCGAGGCCGACGACGTCTTGACGTTGAACCTCGACAACGGCGCCGAAGGGATCATCGGCGACACCGAAACCCAGTCGGTGGTCGACGCGTTCGCGGCGGTTGACATCGTGCTCGTCCCCGAGCCGGGGTCGCTGCTGGGGCTGCTGCTCGGCGGCGGGGCGGTGCTCGTGACTCGCCGGGGGAGCCGACGAGGCTGAAAGACGGATCGGTATGGCGGGCCGGGCGGCGGCAGGGTCGGGCGGATTCCATGTAGACTTCTTTCATGTCCCCCGCTCAACCGAACGCTGCCCAAAATCCCAAGAAGATCGTCCTCGCCTACTCCGGCGGGCTCGACACGTCCGTGATCCTGCCGTGGCTCAAGTCGCGCTACCCCGGCGTCAAGCTCGTGGCGTTCGCCGCCGAGCTCGGGCAGGGCGACGAGCTCGACGGCATCGAGAAGAAGGCCTACGCCAGCGGGGCCGACGAAGTGGTCGTCAAAGACCTGCGCCAGGAGTTCGCCGAGCAGTACTGCTTCCCGATGCTGCGGGCCCACGCGGTGTACGAGTC
>JBCBSA010000015.1:0-18556 GCA_039819425.1 Planctomycetota bacterium | reverse complement strand
CTGCCCGCGCGGCGCTCGGGCGCCCGACGCGCTCGCCCAGCTCGGCGTAGCCGATCGTCTCCCCCGCGGGCAGTGGGCCTTGCCAACGCCCGGAACCCGGTCGCGATCGTGATCCCCTGCCACCGCGTCGTCGGCGCCGACGGCCGACTCACCGGCTTCGCCGGCGGGCTCGACACCAAGCGACACCTCCTCGACCACGAAGCCGCCGCCCCGGCCCTCTTCGCCACTTCTTCCTGAACCGACGGCCCCGGCCCGCCGCGGCCGATCCCCTTCCATGTCCACCGCCTCCATCGACATCGAAGACACGCCCAACCCGCTGGCCCGCAAGTTCACCGCCGACCGCGTGCTCAACCCCGGCCCCGCCCGCAGCTACCGCAGCGCCGACGACGCGGCCGACGACCCCCTCGCCGCCGCCCTTTTCGCCGCCGGCCCCGTCACCTCCGTCCTCATCGTCGCCGACTTCGTCACCGTCAACAAATCCCCTGCCGCCCGCTGGCCCAAGCTCCAGCCCAAGCTCGAAGCCGTCCTCCGGGCCCACCTCAACGACTCCCCCCCCGTGTAGCGGGCGGGCTTGCCCGCCCTCCCGCACCCCTCACACGCTCCCGTCCGCCAGCACCTCGGCCACCGTGTCCGTGACCGCTTCGGTCAGCGGCGCAACCTCGTCGAGATCGCCGCTCACCTTGGGCAACCGGCGGAACGCCTTCGCCAGCGTCTGACGCTGCGTATCGGTCAACGGGTTCATCGCCCCGGCCTTCGCTTCGTCCAACTCCAGCGCCCCGCGCTGCGCATGGGTCCGCCCCGCGACCACCGCGTGGTGGTGCCGCGCTCGGCCCAGCAGCACAAACGGAAAGTTCACGCTCCTGGTCGGCCCGCACCGCACCAGACGGCCGCCCAGAGGCTGATTGAGTACCTTGAACTCGGCGACACGGGACGCACCCAGCCAACCCATCGTGCCGCCGACCGCCGCGCCGATCGCCGCGCCCAGGAACAGGCTCGTCCCCCCCGCCGCCACGTCCAGCGCCCCGCCCGCCACGCCGCCGCCCGCCGCCCCGGCCACCACCAAGTCCCGCCGACGCAGCCCGAACAGCAGCCACGTCTCCTGCGAGAACAAGTCGGCGTCCAGCAACTTATCTGGCCCCCCCTCTTCTTGGCCGCGGCGGTCTAGCCCGGCGTGGCCGTAGATCGCCTCGACCCGCTCGCGGCAGCGCCGCTCGCGCCGCCGCAGTTCCCCCTGATACTTCTCCATCAGCTTCGGCTGCACCGGCTTGGGGTCGTCCTTGGGCCCGATCTTCTCCGACACCTCCAGCGTCACCGCGTCGATCAGCAGCCGGGCGATCTCGCGGGCCGACTCCCGCCGCCGCCGGTCGCGGTCGGCGTCGAGTGCGGCCACCGCTTCATCCAACGGCTCCCGCCAGCCCTCGGCCATCTGCCCGAACGCCCGCAGCAACTCGAGCCGCTTGTCGAACTCGGCCG
This sequence comes from Planctomycetota bacterium, assembly GCA_039819425.1. Classification (GTDB taxonomy): domain Bacteria; phylum Planctomycetota; class Phycisphaerae; order Phycisphaerales; family Phycisphaeraceae; genus Algisphaera. The sequence continues at coordinate 17,083 of JBCBSA010000015.1, read as the reverse complement.
TCACCGCGTTGAACGTCCGCACGATCCGGAAGTACTGGCCCAGCGCCGCCCGCCACGCCTCGACGTGGTCCGCCTCGCCGATCGGGTTGATCAGCGCCAGGCTCGGCCGACCCGTCCAGCGCAGGATCTCCATCTCGGCCTCGTATTCCGGGCCGTACGGCACCGAGCCATCGACGACGTAGAGGATGCCGGTCGGCCGCTCGTCGTCGACGATCGGGCGCAGCAGCTCGACCTCGTCGGGGAACTGCCGGTCGTGGCCGGGCGTGTCGACGAAGTCGCGGACGACGTCGGCCCGGCGGTCGGCGGTGGTGTCGCGCTCGGCCATCCACGCCAACACCCGCCGGGCCCGCTGGAACCCCGGCGTGTCGATCAGCGTGTACAGCGTCCGGCCGTCCACCGACATCGGGAACTCGCGCGACCGCGTGGTCGTGCCGGGCGTCGGCGCGACGCGGACCTCGGGGTCGGCCGCGAGGGTGGCGACGATGCTGGACTTGCCCTTGTTGGGGTGGCCGACGACGGCGAAGCGCGGCTCAGGCATCGGGCACCTCCGGCGGGGCTTCCGGTGGAGTCAGGGTCAGCCAGGGGTCGCCGAGGGTGCCGAGTTGTTGCCGCCACACGTCGAGGTCGCCGTCCCCGATCGGCGTGACCGTGATCGCCCGGCCCCCGCCGAGGGCCGCCCGCAGATCACGCAAAAAGTCGAGGAGTTCCAACACCGGCGGCTCCCACCCCTTCACCACCACCGACACCGTCCCTTCGCTCTGCCGCACCGCCTCGATCGCCCGCCGGTCGTCGTCCAGGCTCCGCCCCCCGCCCGCGTCGCTCACCACCGCGACCCCCGACCACACCTCGACCGGCGCGTCCGCCCACCGCACCATCGCCCCCCCCGGAATAGGCTCGGATGGTTCTACGTTGACCGTCTCGGACTTCGCCTCCACCACCGACTCGTGCTCGGCCCCCCGCGTCTCCACCGCACGAGCCGTCAACCGATCCACCACCGCGTCCGCCCCCGGCGTCCACCGCACCGCCTGCCCCACCGCTGCGCTCAGCCGCCACCGCGACCATCCCAGCGTCACCAGCCGCGGCAACACCCCGTACCCCGCGATGCACATCACCACGAACGGCCACCAACGCGCCGCCTCCTGCGGTTCGACCTGCTCCCTCAACTCCAGCGCCCGAAACGTCTGCGTCGCTTCGACCAATTCCGGGGGCGGCGACGCCGCCGGCCACGCCCACGCCCACGGCACCGCCAACGCCTCGGTCAACCCGTGCACCTCGGCCGCCTCTACGTCCAACGTCGTACTCCAGCCGAACCCCAGGTCGCTGAACACGATCAGTTGCAACGCCCCGACCAGTGCTGCCGTGTGGAACGCCACCGCCATCGCCTGAGACCACGTCAACACTTGCCACTTCTGGACTCGGCCGTACACCCGCTCGTGCCGCCCCGCTCTCCCGGTAATCGACCCCAGCGCCTCCCGCGTCTCCCGCGGCAACCACCGCGCCACCCAGGTCGCCCACCGCCCCGGGCTCAGCCCCCGCAACGCCCCCGCCCCCGGAATCCGCCCCGGCGTCGCCGCCAGCCCAAACAAAATCAGCGTGAACGCCTGCCCCACCACGAACACCGCCACCACCCCCACCACGTTCACCGGCGTCGTCCCGTCGTAAACCAACAACCCCATCACCACCCCGTACCCCAAGACCGCTCCCAACAGCACCGTCGCAAACCCCACAAACGTCAACGCTTCGCCCCCGCGGTGCACCGGCGCGTCGAGTTCCGCCAGCCACGCCGTCAGCAACCCCACCCGATCTGCCCCGCCATGCGGGTCTCCGGTCACCCGTGGCTCGAGTGCTCCTCGCTCGGCCAGCCGCCGCCCGATCGCCCGGTCGCGCCGCCGCAGCTTCTCGATCGGCTCGGCCTCGTCGCGGTGCAGCTGGATCGCCAGGTCGATCAGCGTGGCCGTCCGGGGCTTCCGGGGCTTGTGTGTATCACGGGACATGGCCCGGCATGATCGGCGACCCCTCCGCCGCACGCAATCCCCACGCAACGAATCACAGACAGCCGTTAAACTGCCCGTGTCTGTTTCTGACTTCCGAGGACCAACGCATGCCCATCGACGTGACCTGTCCCGGCTGTAGCAAGACCCTGCGTGTCCACGACCGCTACGCCGGCCGCCGGGGGAAATGCCCCGCCTGCGGCGGTGCCGTCGAGATCCCCGCCCCGGCCCCACCTGAGCCCATCGACGATCCGCAGCTGGAGATCGTGCCCGAAGACCGGCGGACCTACAGCACCCACATCCAGCCCCCCCCCGCGCCCGACCTCGCGTCCCTCGCCGCGCTCGACGCCGCCCCCGCCTCCGGAAGTGCTTCGTCCGGTGGAGGCGACAGGATCCGAAGGCTCGCCGAGGCCCCCGAACCCGTCGCCGAGCCCGCCGCCCCTCGGGCCCAGGCCGAACGCCGCAGCCTCCAACGACGGGAGGCCGCCGACGACGCGCCGCCGTGGTACCGCCGGGAGCTGGTCAGCCTGTTCGGGCTGAGCCTGACGCCGCTGCCGCTGCTGGCGATCCCGCTGCTGCTGGCCGCGGCGTGGTGGTGGTACCTCACGGGCCCCGGCCGGCCGGCGCATATCAGCGCGCCCACGCCGGTGTTCGTCGTCGAGGTGCTCGACCACGCCGAGGTGCAGATGCCCACGGGCAGGACGGGCCGAGTAATCACGTCTCTTCCGGGCGTCGGCGGCGCTTCGTCCGTGGGCAACGCATCGGGCCGGGTGCTCTCTGTCGGCGGCAGCGACACCCTCATGGTCACCGCGCCCGACGGCGACGGCGACCAGGTCCTGTTCAACGTCAAACTCAAACAAGGCATCCTCAACAACCTCGGCCAGACGCGCAAGTACGACTCGGTCATCAACGCCGACGCCTTCGAGCTCCGCCCCGCCGGCGACCCGCCGGGCACCGGCGTCAAGCCCCGCCTCGCCGTCGAGTCCTTCGACGCGGCGATCGACCTCGACCTCGCCGGCGCCGACACCAGCAACTACATGGCTTTGCTCCCGCCGGCGTCGGTCAAGCCCGACCGCCTCGACGTACAGAAAAGCGGCCCCCTTGTTACCGGCCACGCCGAGTACGCCCTGGGCGTCACCCGCGGCACCGTCGAGTTCTCCGCCATCCGCGCCTACGACGGCATGCCCGCCTCCAAAGGCCTCACCGCCAACGGCATGCTCATCACCCGCCACCCCGAAGGCCGGCCCGTCGTCACCGCCGACTACCGCGGCGGCTCGGTCGGCGTCAGCTGGGACGCCGGCGGCACGGGGCGGTGGGTCCGCAACCAACTCGTCGAGCCGTCACGCACCTCGCCCTGGTCACGCTACGACCTCGACCTGGTCTTCCCCCGCCCCGCCGACGGCGGGCGCTACACCCTCGCCTTCGCCGGCCGTGACCTCAAAACCGTCAGCCTCTCCCGCATGAAGCAGCCCGCCCCCCCCGCCCCCAACCCCGTCGCCTCCCAGCGACCCGGCGGGCCGGCCCCCGCCTCCAAAACATCCAGCTCCCCCCTCGCCTACTTCGACGTCCTCCGCGACGCCCGCAGCCAGGCCAAGGGCCTCGTCTCGGCCAACAACATGCGCCAGATCGGCATCGCCCTCATGGCCTACACCGACGACCACCGCGGTGCCTTCCCCGAGACCCTCCTCGACCTACGGCCCTACCTCCCCCAGCTCGAACAGGTCCTGACCAACCCCCGTACCGGCGAACGCCCCGGGTTTATCTACGTCCCCCCGCCACGCGGCGCCAACCCCTCGGCCACCCCCGTCCTCTACGAGTCCTACCAGGGCCACCGCGACCTCAACGGCGCGATCCTCTACGGCGACGGCTCGATCCGCTGACCCCACCCGGAATAGTGCCTCCCGAGCGGTTAGTCTTCCGCGACATGGCCGCCGCTTCCGACCCCCACCGCCCCGGCCCTCGGCCCGAAGACTCGGCGTGGTGGCACGTCCGCGGCTTCGGCCGGGAGACGCACCCGGCGGGCAAGACCTACTGGTGGGACAACGCCCGGCGTCGCCAAGCCGGCCTCGCCGTCGTCCAACACACCCGCTCCGGGTCGATCGTGGTCCGCGACGCCGACGGCGACCACCCCGCCGGCCCCGGCACGCTCACGCTGTTCTGCCACGGCGATCCGCTCCGCTACGGACAGCCCCAACCGCTGGCCACCCCCTACGTCTGCCGATGGGTCGGCCTGGCCGGCGCGGGCGTGGACGCGCACGTCCGGGAGATCGCCCGGCAGCACGGACCCGTCCTGGACCTCGGCGAAGACCACCCGCTGCCCGATCGGCTGGAAGCGTTGATGCTGCTCGCCGAGCCGGGCCGACGGGCCGACCCGTCCGAACTCGCGTCGGCGATCCACCGCTTCGTCATCGACCTCGGCAAAGCGGCCGAGGACCGGTTGCTCGATCGGCTGACCCCCATCGACCGCGCGATCCACGCGATCCAGAGTCGCCCGCACGACCCCGCATCGGTCAAGGAGATCGCCGCCCGCTTCGGCGTCAGCCGAGAACACCTGTCCCGCGCCTTCGCTCAGCGCGTCGGTCGCTCAGCCCACGAAGTGCAGACCGAAGCCCGCTGCCGACTCGCGCTGTCGCTCCTGCGCGAGACCCGGCTGCCCATCGCCGAGGTCGCCCGCCAGTCGGGCTTCGTCAACGCCCCTAGCCTCGCCCGCCACGTCCGTGCCCTGACGAACCGGTCGCCCACCGCCTACCGCCTACCGCGAAAGCTCATAGCTCCACCGAAACCCCCTTCGACGTAAACACCAGTTCGGCCGTGACCCGTTTCGGGGGCAGCGTGAGCATCTTCGCCAACGCCCGCCGGTACGCCGCGACCTGCGGCCGATACGCCTCCACCCGCTCGGCCAACACCTCGCTCCCCGCCCCCGGAAGCCGATCCGACTTGAAGTCGATCAGGTGCGCCGCGGTCGCCTGACCGCTGTCGTCGCGCTCGATCGCCACGCGGTCGAACACGCCACGCAGCACCCGCGGCCCGTCGGCCACAACAAACGCCCGCTCCCTCCATAGCTCCTCTCGGTCGCCAAATCGGCGAGACAACGCCGCCCGCACCGCGGCGTGGGACAGCTCGCTGTCCAGGCCCAGCCCGCCGACGATCACCTCGGCACCGGGATCGTCGAGGTAGCCCACCCGTTCGAGCGCCGCGTGGATCGCCTCGCCCCGTACCGCCGCGGGGTCGCGTGTCAACGACAGCAAACCCGCCGCGTCCGCCCGGCCGCCGTCGTGCAGCGAGGACGGGACGACCCGCGGCCGCATCCGCCGCGGCGCGTGGCCGTGCTCCAGCCGCACGTCCACCAACACCGGTTCGCCCGTGGCTGCCCCCGGCGCTTCGGCAAACGCCGACGTCCACCCCGGGTCGCCCGACACGATCGCCTCGTCGTCGGGATCACCTAATCGATCACGCAGGACCGCCGCCGGCCGCAGCTTGTTCAGCCGCGGCGTTGCGCTCGGCTGTACGATCAGGTACAGCCCGTGCCGCGGCCGCGTCATCGCCACGTACAGCGTCGAAAAATCCTCCGCCCGCCGACGGTCCCGCTCTCGCCGATAGGCCGCGTCCCACTCCGGCACCCGTTCCCGCATCGGCCCCGACGGCATCCGCCACACCCGCTCGATCGGCGACAACGCGTCGGGCCGATCCACCAGCACCGCCTCGTCGAACTTCATCCGCCCGTCCAGGTCCGGCAGCACCACCGCGTCGAACTGCAGCCCCTTGCTCTTGTGCACCGTCATCAGCCGAATGCTGGCGCCACCGGCCTCCTCCACCGCCGTCGCCTCCACCACGTCCACAAACCGCGCCGGCCGCAGCGGCCCTCCCTCGGAAGAACCCACCGCGTCGTACCCCTCGGCCAACTCCACCAACTGCGTCAGCCTGTCCAGCCCCAGCGCATCGCACGACCCCGCCAATTCCCTCGTCCACCCCGCGACCGTCGCCGCGAAACCGTCCCGCAACAGCGCCGCCCGCACCCGCTGCGCAACCTCCCGTGCCTGCGTCTGCCGATCCATCCCCAGCACCTCGCCCATCGGCGAGTTCGCCACGTGAAACGCCGACGGCCCGTCGCCCGGGTGGTCCGCCATCACCAGCGCCGACAGCACCGCCGCCACCGCCGGGTGGTCCGCGATCAGGTTCCCGCCCTCGCCCCCCGCCGGCAGCCCCCGCTGCCGCAGCTCGATCAACAGCGGCGCAATCGGCTTGTTCGCCCGCATCAACACCCCAATGCTCGCCCCCGGAGCCGCCCGGTGGATCGCCTCGATCCGATCGGCCACGTGCCGCCGATGCACCTCCGCGGCGTCTTCGCCTCCGTCCTTGTCCGCCAACGGCGACGCCTCAAACGACACAAACCCCGGCTTCTCGATCGCCGCCTTGTGCGGGTCGAACCGCGACGACCACGCCGCCCCCGCCTCGCGGTCGTCGCCCAGACTCGGACACACACCTAGGTCAGAGAACACCTGATTCACCACGTCGAGCACGACCTGCGACGACCGGTAGCTCCGGGCCATCGGCGTCGTCTCCACGCCGCGCAGCGTCGCCGCCGCGTCGAACAGCTCGACGCACCCGCCGCGCCAGCCGTAGATCGCCTGCTTCGGGTCGCCCACGACGAACAGGCTGCGGTCCGCCGTCGCGTCGGCCGTCATCTCGTCGGCCAGCGGGAACAGCACCCGCCACTGGTCCAGGCTGGTGTCCTGAAACTCGTCGAGCAACAGGTGCCGCACCTGCGCGTCCAGCCGGAAGTACACCTCCCGAAACAGGTCGCCTCCGTCACCGTCGCGCCACCGCAGACCCGCCAACCGACGCACGACATCGCGGTGCAGCAGCAGCCCCGCGTCGCCGCGTCGCCGGTCGTACGCCGACGTGAACCGGGCCATCAACTCGAACGTCGCTTCCGTCTGCCGCGCGATGCGGTCGTGGTACGACGCCACCGCGTGATCGACCAGCGGGCGATAGACCTCGGCCAACTCGGCCGGCATCTCACGCTTGTAGAACTCGCCCCCGCCCCGCGCCACGACCCCGCCGAGGTTCTTCTCGATCAGGCGGTCCCAGTCGTGGGCGTGGGCGTTTTCAAGATCCTTGCGCCAGGCTTTGAGCCAACGCCCGTCGGGCTTGCCGCTAGTCGTCGTCGGCAGCATCGGCTCGGCCAACGCCAGAACGTCTACCGCCGCGTTTAACTCGTCGCGTTCGAGCCCGCCCGGCATCGGCCCGTGCGTCCACGCCGCGGGGTCGGGCACCTGCTCGAACACCCCGGCGTGGTCGTCGACGATCCGCCGCAGCGCTTCGGTCACCGTCCGCCCCGGCTCGTCGTGGTACAGCCGTCGCAACAACCCCAGCAACGCCGTGAACGACGCCTCCGAGTCCGCTGCATCATCGAGCACCGCCTCGATCGCCCGCCGCCGCAGTTCCACCGCCGCGGGGTGCCCGTCCGCGACCACCGTCGGCCGGGCGGGCAGGTCCAACTCCAGCCGAAACCCCGACGCGAGTCGGAAGAAGAACCCGTCGATCGTCGACACCGACAGCCGGTGCAGCCGCCGGCACATGCTCTCCAGCACCATACGGTTGGCCGGATCGTGTTCGGCCTGCTCGACCAACTCCAGCATGAGCCGGCCGAGGATCTCGCCCGCCGCCTTGCGTGTGAACGTCGTCGCCAGCACCGTGTCCGCCGGTACGCCCAAGCGCAGCAGTCCGAGGTACCGCTGGGTAAGCCGGTACGTCTTGCCCGACCCGGCCGACGCCCGCAGCAGCAGGTGCGGCGGCATCTCGGCGATGGCTTGGGCGTCCGGCGTGTTCACGTCGCCCCCCCGTCCGGGCCCGAGGCCGAGATTAATCCGTTGCGTTCGAGGTGCAGGTCGACGGCGACGCGGCGCAGGCCGTCGTCGAACATCGGCGGATCGCTCGGCGGCCAGAACTTCTGCTCTCGCAGTTCACGGATCACCCGGTCCCGCACCGCCAACGCCCCGGCGTACTCGTCGTCCGACCAACCGGCGAGGAACAGGCCCGACGTGCTCGCGCCGACCCCGAGGTTGAGATAGCCCACCTCGGCGTTCGGCAGCCCGTGGTCGGCGGCGAGGGCGCGGTACAGCGGCAGCTGAAGATCGACCCACTCGCCACCGCGGCGATGCACCGCGTCGGGGGCCAGCCGCTTTGCGTCGGTGAGGTCGCGGGTCTTGTAGTCGAGCAGGCGGACCCGGCCGTCGGCGTGGCGGTCGAGGCGGTCGATCCGGCCGTGGACGGTGAAAGGGATGCCGTCCACGTCGATCGCCGACTCGAGCGACGCCTCGACGGAGTCGGCGTCGATCCGCCAGCCGTCGCGGACCTGGGCCGCCTGCACCGCGGCGAACCGGTCGAGGCGTTCGCGCAGCCGCTCGACCTGGATGCGGACCGCCGCCGCGGGGCGTCGGCCGTAGGCGTGGTCGGCTTTTTCGGTGAGCCGGCCGTTTAGCCACTCGGCGATCGGGCGCGGGTCGTCGGCGTGGGCAAGCGGAGACTTGGCGAACCCGGCGAGCACGTCGTGGGCGAGGTTGCCGAAGGCGCGGGGGTCCAACTCCGCGGCGCGGTCGTCGATGGCGTGGAGTTTCAGGACGTGTTTGAGATAGAACCGGTAGCGGCAGGCGAGGAAGTCGCGGAACCGGGTGACACTCAGCCGATCGAGAACGGGCTGATCGAACTGGGGGGGCGGGATAAGGAAGCGGCTGCGGCCGCCGGGCGTGGGTGCGGCGACAACCGTCGTCGCCGGCTCGGCGGGGTCTTCACGGAAGAAGTCGCGCAAGCGTGGGGCCAGCCGCTCGCCCGCCCCGGCGAGCAGCAGCCGGCTGGGCGTCCGCGGGTCGCCCTCGGCTGAGCGCCGACACGCAATGACGGTCGCGCCCCTACCCGAGCCCTGCCGAGTCTTCGTGACGATGTTCATGAGGACCGTATCACGTGCCAGCCGAAGCGCGTCGTCGGGCGTGTCCAGCGCTCGCCGCAGCGTATCGGGCAGAAACGCATCGACGGTGCGTGACGCAGGGAGCAGGCCCTCGTTGACGTCGGTGACCACGGCAAAGAGCGTGTCGTCCCACGGCAAGTCGAGGAAACCCATCAACTCGACCGCGGGCGTCCCCCCGGGCTCGGGGCTGCGGGCCGACGCCCACCGACTATTCGCAAACGCCACCGCCTGGCTGAACGTCAGCCGCGGCGTGGTCGCCGCTTGGGGATCCAATTCGGCGAGCGACCGCAGCGTCGCGGCGATCGCGCCGAGGGCTTCGACGAGGTGAGGGTCGTCGTGGCGATCGAGTCGGCGGTGGCCGTAGACAATCCGCAGCACGTCGGCGATCGGCTCGGCCCACTCCGGCAGCGGGCGGGGTGTATCGGGCTGTTCGGGCAACAGCTCGGCGATCCGTTCGACCAGGTGCCCGACGACGCCGAACGGCTCGCCATCGCGGTGAGGCGCGGGTTCATCGACACGGGATTGCAGCGTGCGTTGGGCGTGCTCGTCGAGCCGGGTGATCCACGGCTCGTCGTCGCCCAGCCACGCGGCGAGTTCGGGGTGCCGGGCCAACGCCGCGAGATCGGCGAAGCGTCGGCCGTCGGCAAATCGGCCCAGCGTCTGCAACAACACCGCCGGGGCCGAGCGCGACACCGCCCGCCCCGCCGCGGGCCGCGTGGGGACCCCGGCTAGCTCCAGCACCCGCCCGATCGGGCCGGCCGCCGACTCGTCGCCCAGCCCGAGGCTCACCGCCTCCACGGACGTCCCCGCCGGCAGCGCCGCCAGCCGCCGCACCACCTCGGCCGACTGGTCGCGCGGCCCGTCGACCAGCACCGGCTCGTCGACGAGCGCCGGCCGGCTTTCCCAGTACCCCGGCACGACCGCACCGAACGCCGTGAACCCCTCGGCGTGCTCCGCCGGTGCCGGCACCAACACCGCCACGTCCGCCACTAACTCCAGCAACCCCACCACGATCGGCGTCGGGTCGATCACCGCCAACATCACCACCACCCCCGCCCCCGGAACATCGATGGCTTGGTCTCGGAGGGCTTGCCGCCGCGCCGCGTCCCGGTCGGGTCGGCCGAGCGTGTCGTGGTACGCCGCCTCCAGTTCGGCCAGCGCCGCCCACCGCTCGACGCCCAACCCCAAGTCGACCCGCGCCCGCTCGGCCATCTCGACGACGTGCCGCGGCGTCAGCCGCGCCGCGGCGAGGTCGCGGCTGACCTCCGCGAACGTCTCGGCCAACCGCGTCCAGCCCACCGCGTCGTCCGCCGCCGGCGGGTGCGGGGCAACGCGCCCGAGCAGCTCCGCATCAGCTTCCCGCAGCGAAGCCGCTCTCGCCAAGAGCGCTTCCAATTCGTCCGCCACATCCCCCGGCGTATGGATCAACCGTTCGGGCAGCCCCCCCACCGTGATGACTTGCGGGGGCGTCCAAGGCCCGTCGATCGTCTCGGCCAACAGCTCGACCAGCCGCCGCCCCGCCCGGGCCGTGGGAACCGCGACGAGCACCTCGCCCATCGCCGGCCCGAACCGCTCACGCAGCCACGCCGCCGCGGTGGGCAGGACCGGCTCGTGCCAACCCAGGAAATGTCTCTCGTGCGGCATGGCCGTAGCGTCCGGCGTGCCGGCAACGGGGTCAAATCCGCTCCGCGGCCGCCCCCGGCCTCCTCGGTTCCCCCGCAAGCATTGGAGATATTCCCGGGGGGGTTCTAGGCTGTGGGCATGAGCAGCACCGACGAACGCATCGCGCAGTGGGAAAAGATGGCCGCCGAGGCCCCCGACGACATGGCCTTTTTCAGCCTGGGCAACGCCTACAAAGAAGCCGAGCGCTGGGACGACGCGGCCAAGGCCTACGGCCAGGCCATCGGGCTTAACCGGGGCATGAGCCGGGCGTACCAGTTCTTGGGCGAGTCGCTGATCAAGGCCGACCGCGGCGGCGACGCCAAGCCGATGCTGACCAAGGGCTACAAGATCGCGGCCGAGCGCGGGGACGTCATGCCGCAGCGCTCGATCGGCGAGATGCTCAAGCGACTGGGCGAGCCGCTGCCCGAGGTCGAAGATTACAACGCCAAGAAAGCCCAGGTCGAATCTTCCGGGGGCATGGTCCTCGACCGCCGCGCCGGCCAACCCCAGCCCCGCCTGCCCGACCCGCCGATGCGCGGACCCGTGGGCCGGTTCATCTACGACCACTTCGGCCAGATCACCTGGAACCAGTGGATCGGCCAGGGCACGAAGGTCATCAACGAGCTTCGCCTCGACTTCTCCAACGTCGCCCACCAAGACCTCTACGAGCAGCACATGCTCGAGTGGCTGCAGGTGACCCGCGAAGAGGTCGAGGAGTACGACCAGGCGCAGTCGGCGACCTGAAAGAGCCGCTCGGCAAAACAAACCGACCATAAAAAAACACGACCGGCTGGTCGTGTTTTTCGTGAGTCGACAATGAGTGGTCCTTGATTCAGGCCGCGGCCTCGAAGCCTTGGCAACCCGAATCGGCCGTCACGGTGAGGCTGAGCGGCTCGAGCTTGGGGTGACCGCAGGTGTCCTTGTAATCTTCGGGAGCGGTGTGAGTGGTGCGGATCTGGACGAGTTTGGGCGTATCGGCGTGTTCTTCGCCGTAATGCTTGCACAGGCCGCATTGACCGTCGGTGAGCGTGATCATGGGTGGTTTCCTTGTTTAACGGGGAATGGTTTCGGAACTCTTATAGGTTATTCAGAGCGACACCTTAAAGCAACCTAAGTCCATTAAAATCAAGTACTTGATAATAAATCTCACTTACAATTTCGTGAGGTTTTGTCCGCAAGACGACAACGCGGCCTTCGCCGCGTCGTCGGGGCACCCACCACAGGTGCTCGTTGCGTTGTAAAGGTCCGGTGGACCGGTTCTTCGCCGCCCTCGACCCGAGGCCAGAGGGCGAAACAAGACGGCGTTTGACGGGGGTCGAAACACAACCACCGCCGGCCGAGGCTGTTCTCCGGGAACGGGAAAGAGTCGAGGAGTCGGAGAAACCGCGGATCGGACGTCTGAACCTTGCCACGCTTGGCGCAGAAAGCGACTCCGGTCACGCCCGGCCGTGTCGATCCGACCGCCGGCGCTAGGCGTGTGTGGGATGGTGAACTTGGGAAAACCCACGGCATCAACCGAGGGTCGGCGGTGTGGTCCGACGAATCAACGCTGCTCGACGCCGACGGGGGCGGGTTCGGGGTCGTGGACCATGACCTCGGGCGACAGCCCGGCGAGGGCGACGACGACCACGTCGGCGGGCAGGGCGTAGGCCTCGACCCGGCCGGCGCGAGCGATGTTGATCCCGATGCACCGGCCGTCGAGGTCCAGCAGCGGGCCGCCGCACTGCTCGGGCGCGATCGTGGCGTCGTGCTGGATGACCGCGTCGAAGCCGTCGCGACGGGTCGACAGGTCGTTACCCATGGTGTTCATACGGTCGGTGCGGTTGTTCTCGTCGATCGGACGCAGTCGCATCTCGACGGGGACACTGCGGACCCGGCCGCGGCGTTCGACCACGACGTCGAGGGTGTCGCCGGCGTTCACGTCACGCAGGGCGTCGATGACGCTGTCGACGGTGCTCACTTCCTGCCCGCCGATGGCCACGAGGACGTCGCCGCCGCGGAGCCCGGCCTCGGCGGCACCCATGCCCGGAAGCGTGGCCCCGATCACGATCCGCCCGTCGCGTCGTTCGCCGAAGCTGATGCCCAGCCGCACGCCGTGGACCCGCCTCGGCTTGGAACTCAGCACGCCCACCGCTTCGGGCAGCTCGTCCAGCCCCGGCACGATCAGCCACTGGCCCAGCCGCGGCTCGGCGTCGAGCGCGAACTCCACCGGCGTCAATCCGTCGGCGTCGACCTGTACCAGCGCAAGGTCTTCGCCCCGATCGACGCCCAGCACCCGCGCCCCCACCCGTTGGCCGTCGGCCAGCACCGCGGTCAAAGCGGCGTCGGGCACCCCGTCGCCCGGGCCGCGGTCGCGGACCTCGCTGGCCTTGGTCAGCACCCGGCCGTCGGCCGAGACCACGGTGCCGAGCGCCGCCGGCTCGCCGCCGCGCTCCAACCGCACCACGCTCATCCGCGCCGCGTCCGCCACCGGCGTGAACGCCGACAGGAACGCCCGGCCCTCGGTGTCGAACGTGCGCTTGAGCGCCAGGCGGCGCTGGTCCTGGGCCCGCACCGCCACCGACGAAACCACCAGCATCGCCGCGACCGCCGCCACCGAAAACCACGACTTGGCCATCATGCTTCTCATCGCACTTCTCCCAGCTCGGCGTCGAACGTCAGCTCCCGCGTGCCACGCAGCACCCGTACCCGCACCACGTCGCCGGGCACCTGCAGGGCCATGTGGTCGGCGACGGCCCGAGAGTCGCGGACCTCGGCGCCGTCGATCGAGAGGATCACGTCGCCCCGGCGGAGGCCCGCGTCGGCGGCCGGGCTGCCGCGCAGGACCTGCACGACGAACACGCCGCGGTCGTCGGGGTCGCTGCCCAGCACCACGCCCAGGATCGGGAACCGGCGTTCGCCCCACTGTCGACCGGCGGCCAGCCCGTCCCAGGCCGCTTTGTAATCGCCCACCGCGACGTGGATGTTGGTCCGGGCGCTGTGGCCGATGCGGCTGTGGATGCCCACGACCTCGCCGTCGAGGTTGAAGAGTGGCCCGCCCGAATCGCCGCCGATGAGGGAGCAGTCGGACTGGATGCCCACCAGCGGCCGGACGCGCACGACCCGGCCCAGCCGGACGACCACGGGCCGGTCGGCGTCGAACCCGCCGGGGTGCCCGAGGGCGACCACCCACTCGCCGACGTCGGGCGCGTCTTCGTCGGCGACGGGGACGAACGGCCAGGGGCCGTCGCCATCGAGCTTGGCCAAGCCCGCGTCGTTCTGCGTGTCGCTGCCGAGGGTCTTGGCGGTGTGGACCTGGCCGTCGGGGAAGACGACCTGGATGGTTTGGTTGGCGTCGCCGATGACGTGGGCGGCGGTGAGGATGTAGCCGTCTTCGCTGACCACGACGCCGCTGCCCGTGCCGGAGAAGCCCAGGTTGAGTGCGACCGTCGCCGGGGCCGCCGCGGCGGTGACCCGCTCGACCGCCGCTTGAATCGCCCGCAGGTCGTCCAGCGTCTCGGGGACCGGCTTATCGAACGCCGGATCGGATGCCCCCGCCTCCGCCACCAGAAGCCCCGGCAAAAACACCAACGACGCGACCACGGCGGCGGGCCAACGCCAAACGCCACGGGTTCTAACCTTTGGTCTATCTGTCATAAACGCACCTGGAGACTATGTTCAAAGTTCGAGCGGGCTGCGCAACCCAACTCCGGCATCGGTCGGCCGCCGGCCCCGCATCACTCTACGCACGCCGCCCCCCAGCGGGTCGAAAACGGCCGCCGTGCTCTATCATGAAAAAGGATGAAATGGAGCGGTTCACGGGTTACCACGACATGCGGTTGAGTACCAAGCTGCTGATCATCTCCGAGCTCGTCTTGCTGGTGCTCGCCTTCGGCCTGCTCATCCCGACCCGGTCGGGCATGCGCGAACAGGTCACCGTGGACCTGCAGAACCAGCTCGCCGCCATCGCCAGCACCGCCGCGTTGCATATGGACGGCGGGGCCCACGCCGACGTCCGGACCGCCGACGACGAGCAGAACCCCGCGTTCCTCCGGCTCCGCGACCAGCTCCGTGCCGTCCGCGACGCCAACGGGCTCACCGACGACCACATCTATAGCTTCTACTTCGGCGAGGACGCGATGCTGCACTTCGGCGTCATGACCCACGAAGCCCCCTTCATCGGCGACGTCTACAACATCAAGCCCCACCACGAGGAATCCCTGCAGAACGGCACCGTCGCCGTCTCGGAGCTCTACACCGACAACTACGGCGAATGGATCTCCGCCGCCGCCCCCATCCGCGACGCCGACAACAACATCACGGGCATCCTCGAAGTCACCCAGCCCTCGGACGAGTACTTCGCCCGCTACGACCAGCTCATCCTCGTCAACACCTCCATCGCCGTGGTCGGGCTGGCCGTGTCCTCGCTGCTGGGCTACCTCGTGCTCAACCGCCTGGTCATCCGACCGGTCAGCAAGATCCGCCGCGGTATGGACGCCCTGGGCAAGCACGATTTCACCCACCGCGTCGACATCCGCACCAACGACGAGTTCCAGGAACTGGGCGAAACGCTCAACGGCCTGTTCGATCAGCTCAACGCCGCCCGCGCGATCCAGGCCGGCTTCTTCCCCGAAGAACTCCCCGCCAGCGACAACTACCGCATGGCCGGCGCCTCCGAGCCCTGCGACGCCACCGGCGGCGACTACTACGACGCCTTCCGCCTCGACGAGCACCGCACCGCCGTCGTCATGGCCGACGTCACCGGCCACGGCCTCGGACCGTCGCTCATCATGGCCACCTGCCGATCCGCCCTCCACGCCCTGGCCCACTCCGGCCACGAGCCCGGCGAGCTGCTCCAACGCCTCGAACAACAGCTCGCCCCCGACCTCACCGAGGGCCGGTTCATCACCATGATCCTCGGCGTCCTCCACGAGGACGGCCGATTCGTCTACGCCAACGCCGGCCACGCCCCCGCCATGATCCGCTCCGACGAGCACGGCGTCACCCACCTCGGCTCCCACCGCCCGCCCCTGGGCGTCATCATCCCCCTCGACGGCGAAGAGCTCCAGACCACCGTCCAGCTCAACCCCGGCGACCGCATCCTCCTGGCCTCCGACGGCGTCAACGAGGCCCAGAACCCCGACCGCCAGCAGTTCGGTTTCGCCCCCATCGAAACCCTCATCGGCGAACGCGAGCTCGCCTGCGACCAGGTCGTCGCCACCCTCCGCCAGAACGTCGACACCCACCGCCGCTCCCGCCCCCCCGACGACGACGTCACGATCCTCTGCGTCGACCGCGTGGGCGAGGTCGCCGTGGCCACCGCCTGAGCAACAACGAACGCCTTCCCAACGCCCCCAACCGTGGGCCCCACGTTTTGCGGGTGCGGCGAATCCGCCCCCGCCGATTTTCCGGGGGCGGACCGCGGGACGCCGCGCCTCATCCGCTAAACGTTTTTCACTCCGCGATC
Organism: Planctomycetota bacterium; assembly: GCA_039819425.1. Taxonomy (GTDB): domain Bacteria; phylum Planctomycetota; class Phycisphaerae; order Phycisphaerales; family Phycisphaeraceae; genus Algisphaera. The sequence continues at coordinate 1,017 of JBCBSA010000015.1, read as the reverse complement.
TGCCCCAGCGCCTCGACCAATTGATCGACGTCGTCCTCCGTGCTGAACGCTCCGGGGCTCACCCGCACCGCCCCGTCCGGGAACGTGCCGAACCGCCGGTGTGCGTAAGGCGAGCAGTGCAACCCCGGACGCACCGCGATCTCGAAGCTGTCGTCCAGGATCGACCCAACGTCGGGCGCGTCCATCCCCGACAGGTTCAGCGACAACGTCCCGACCCGCGCCGCGGCGTCCCCGGTGCCGATCATCTCGAACCGCTCGTCGTCGGCGAACGCCTCGAATACCTTCGCGCACAGCGCCTGCTCGTGGGCCAACACCTCTTCCATCGGCCGCGACAGCACGTAGTCGATCCCCGCCGACCACCCCGCGATGCCCACCGTGTTCGGCGTGCCGCCTTCGAGGTAGTACGGGTACAACGCCGGCTGCGTCGGCGTCGACGAATCCCCGCCCGTACCCCCTTCCCGGAACGGCGCGAACCGCGTGGCCTCCAGTGCCGACTCCGCCGGCCCGGGGCAGCGTTCTCCAACATAGAGCGCCCCCGTCCCGGTCGGCCCCAGCAGCGACTTGTGCCCCGGGAACGCCAGCAGGTCGATCTTCATCGCCTCCACGTCGATCGGCACCACGCCGGCCGTCTGCGCCGCGTCCAACAGAAACAGCGCCCCCGCCTCCCGCACGGCGGCCCCGACCGCCGCGGCGTCCTGGATCGTGCCCGTCACGTTGCTCGCGTGGGTCAGCACCACCAGCACCGTCTCGCCCGTCATCGCCGCCTTGATGTCGCCGGGATCGATCCGCCCCGCGTCGTCGCAGTCGACCCGCGTCAGCGCAATCACCCCGGCGTCGGCGAGCGCCTGCAGCGGCCGACTCACCGAGTTGTGCTCCAGCACGGTGGTCACGACGTGGGGGGTTTCGCCCCCGGAATTGCCGCCCGCCTTAGCCGACACGACGCCTTTGATCGCGATGTTCAGCGCGTCGGTGCCGTTCATCGTGAAGACCATGCGTTCGGGGTCGGGCGCGCCCAAC
>JBCBSA010000014.1:0-19011 GCA_039819425.1 Planctomycetota bacterium | reverse complement strand
CACGTCGACATGTCGCGCAGCCGATCCGTCGACGTGGTGGGTGTAGGCGTGCTGGCCGAAGACGTACGGCCGACGTGGCCCGCCGGTGGCGGCGGCGAGCAGGCTCTCGCCGTCGAGTTCGTGGCTGGTCACCGAGGCCTTTCCCGCCTCGGTGAAGGTCGGCGCGAGGTCGATGAGGCTGACCGGCACGTCGCAACGCTGCCCCGCCACGCCGAGGTCCGGCCACCGCAGCAGCATCGGCACGCGGGCCGAGGCGTCGAGGAACGAGCGCTTGCCGTAGCTGTGGTAGTCGCCGAGGAATTCGCCGTGGTCGGAGGTGAAGACGATCAGCGTGTCGTCGAGCTGACCGGTCTGCTCGAGGGTTTCGAGCAGCCGGCCGATCTGGTGGTCGATGAACGAGATGCAGGCGTAGTAGTAGGCGATCACGCACTGGATCAGGTTCTGATTGATGCCGCAGTCGATGCCCTTGTACCGGTTCTGCACCCGGTTGACGTAGGTCAGCAGCGACGCGTGGTCCTGGGGCACCCTCGGCAGCGGCATGCGCGAAGGCGTGTAGTGGGTGTGCCACGGATACGGCGGGGAGAACGGCGGGTGCGGGTGCAGGAAACTGGTGTAGAGGTACCACGGCTGGTCGGGGTCATCGGCCTGCTGCTGAAGGAAACGGATCGATTCGTCGGCGACCCACTGCGTGGGGTGGTGCGACGCCGGGACGGGGGCGAGCTGCGGGACGTAGTACATCTCGCTGCCGACGCCGGCGGGGTCGCCGATGTAGGGCAGGCCTTGATCGTCGAGCCAGCGGGCGTAGTCGTTAGACTCCGGCGGGCCGTAGCCCGCTTCCTGGGAACGCCGCGACTGGAAGCCGCGGAGCGCGTCGCGGTCGGGCATGAAGTGGCACTTGCCCACGCCGTGGGTGCGGTAGCCAGCGCCGGTCAGGGCGTGCATGAAGGTCTGGCGTTCGTGGACGGCGATGGCGGGGTTGGCGCAGCAGTTCTCGTAGCAACCGGTGTGGTGGGGGTGCTGGCCGTGGATCATGGACGCCCGGGCGGGGACGCAGACCGGGCAGGGGCTGTAGGCGCGGATGAAGCTCACGCCCTCGTGGGCCAGGCGGTCCAGGTGGGGCGTGCGGATCACGGAATTGCCCAGCGCGGCGAGGGTGTCGGCACGCTGCTGATCGACCATGAGGTGCAGGATGTGGGGTCGGCGGTTCATGAAGCTCGACAGCCGGCTCCGGGAGGGGTTGAGCCGGGCAAGCCATGGTACCGGCCGAGGCCATTATCTCCGCCGCGAACGAGTCAGTTGTCGGACATGACAAACTTGCCGGCGTTTTGCAGCCCGCCGGTGGCGCCGGGCAGCGTCGCACGTTCGCGGTGAAGGGGGTCGTTGGACAGGAGGATGGCGCCGATGGGTGCGCCGTAGCGGTCCGTGGCGAGGTTCGAGGCGTGGCCGTCGATGAACGCGGCGGGCCGTCCGAAGGTCTCGTGCCAGGAGAAGCTGTTGCGGGTGAAGCCCGAGCCGGTGGCGGGGTCGGTGGTGCTCTGTTTGCTGCACCACTGCAGCGCGACGTTGGAGGGTGCGTCGAAGTAGATCGGCCGGAAGGTCGCGGTGGTTCCGCCGTTGGCCGCGCCGTTGGTCAGCGCGTCCTCTGCCGAACGCCAGTGGATCGATAGCCCGAAGTAGGAGTTCTTGGTGCCGCTGTGGCTGACGCCCAGGCTGTTGATGTAGCGGTATTTGCCGGTCGCGGTGTCGAAGACCAGCTTGAGGGGCGAACTCGGGCAGAGCCAGATCGAGCCTTCGGCCCCGTCGCCCGACCTCTCGCCGGCGTTGGTGTAGTACCGCAGAGCGGCTTCGAGCTGGACGCCGCTGTGTGTTTCGAGCAGCGAGGGGGAGCCGGTGCCCAGGCTCCCGGGGTTGAAGATCTGTGGCCAATAATCGTCTTCATCCAGGGCGTAACCGGCGAAGCCGATCGAGACCTGCCGGAGGTTGGCCAGGCACCGGCTGATCCGGGCGGCCTCACGCGCGTTACGCAGCACCGGGAGCAGGATCGCCACCAGCAGGGCGATGATCGAGATGACCACGAGCAGTTCGATCAGGGTGAAGGCGTTGCGGCGAGGCCGGTTGAGGGCGTGGTGGTTCATCCTGCGAGGCTCCGCTTGGTCGTGTTGGGGCGTGGTCCAGCCCGGCGTGGTGCCGGGGCCGTGGATGGGGCGGTTGGTTCAGCCTGCTGCTTGACGGGCGACGGGTCGGCGGAGGCGGCCGAGCATGGTCAGAGCCCCCAGGCCCGCCAACACGAGCGAGGACGGCTCGGGGATCACCAGATCGAGGTCGTCTCGGAGGATGATGTCCTCGAAGGCGAAGACGCCGTTGTCGAGGTTGGCGTTGCGGATGTTGTGCTCGAAGAGGAAGCCGTTGAGGTCGCGACCGGCGTTGTTGGGGTTGGCGTTCTCGACCACGAGGGTTTCGCCGACGAAGAGGGTGGTCCGGTCGGCGTTGAGGGTACGGGTGGTGCCGTCGGGGGCGAGGTAGTTGGCGCTGTCGGCCGAGTCGTTGACATAGACGGAAACGACGGTGGACACGCCGCCCGGCAAGGCGACGACGTCGTCGGTGTTGGCGTTGAGCCCGACGCTGATGGTGCCGGCCTGGTAGTAGAACTGGATGCGGTCGCGGATGCCGTCGACGCCGATCTCGATGTTGGACAGGGGGTTGTTGTTGGAGATCGAGGGGTCGGCGTCGACGCGGACGGTAAAGCCCGCCGAGAGGAGTGTCGCGGGGGTGGTGAACTGGTTGGTTTGCAGGTCGCTTTGGGTGTTGTCGACGCCGGGGCTTTCGGGGAGGTTGGTGAAGACCAGCGCGCCGCCGGTGAGGGCGGCGGTGTCGGTGCCGCCGGAGTTGGCGTTGAGGAGTTGGAACTGGCTGGCCTCATCGGTGCCAACCAGGTCGGAGAGCGAAGCGGCGCTCTCGAAGTCCTGGCTGAAGATCACGCCGGCGGCCGCGGGCGGGGCGAGACACGTGAGCCCCACTCCGCACGCCAGCAGGGTCGCGGGCAACGGGGATCGCTGGGGTGAGCGTCGGTCTTTCATGGGTTTTGCCTCCTAGAAGGGTCGGGCCTGTCGGCAGCTTTTCTGGCGCTGCGGCTTGGGGATGGGCCGAGTCGGGATGAGCGGGAACCGGGATTCGCGGGAACGAGTGCCGGGGTATCGGATGGATTCGCCGGCGGGATAAGATACAACTGTTGATCAGATAGGATATCCCGTGAGACGGCGTTGTCAACCGGGGTCACGCCTAAAATGGCATATAAAAACCAAAAAATGCCGATTCGGGCGGGGAAAAGCAGGTCTATTGACCGGGCGGCCCGGAAGAGATATGATTTAGAAATGAGCAATTGTTGCTCTAGCTCGACGCGGTCTGTTAATTTGACTCCACACCCCGTTGTCGCTTCGTTTTGCACCGCTTCAACCGATTCAGACGTATCCCGGTGCTGCGCCTCTGCAATTTAACTCCCGCGTTTGCGCGGATGCGCTCTTGCCGGTCGCGCAGCCTGCCCCGTGATGCCGCCTGACCGCAGCATCGGCCCCCGACCCGCTTACCCTTCTTGCGAGTTCAATCGATGTTGACCCCTGTGAAATCTTCTGGAACGGTTGTCTACGGCTTGCTGGCGATGTTGGTGGGATTGGCGTGTACCCCGGCGGCGGCCGAATCAGTTCGGAAGACTCTGCTGGATCTGAGCGGCGAGGCGTGGCCGGTGTCGCGGTGGAATACGGCTGAGGGGGCGGTGGAAGCGGCGGAGGCGGGGATGGTGCTGCGTCCGGCGTTTTCGGGCGGGGGCTTTGAGCACTTCAACGCCACACCGCCCGACGTGCTGTTGCTGCCGGGCGACGCGAAAAAGTTGACGGTGCGGTACCGGCTGAGCGACCACCGCTCGCCGCTGTCGATCAAGTTCTACGACGGCTGGGGCCGGGACAAACACGGGGGCAAGACGATGAAGTGGGACCTGCCGGCCAAGGCGGATCGGGTGGGGCAGTGGCAGACGGCGAGCTTCGAGCCGCCGGCGGCGTGGCGGCGGCCGCTGGCGATCGCGGGGATGGGGACGCACAACTTCACGGACCAGCAGACGGCCAAGTCGACGACGGTCGAGATCGCCGAGGTGGTCCTCGAGACCGACGTGAGCGGGGTGGACCCGGCGACCGGGGTCCTGGCTTCGTGGACGCCGGACCCGGAGCCGGTGCGTCGGCCCCGCGTGCCGCAGCCGCCGACGACGCCGCTGCTGTCGGTGTCGTTCTCGACGGACCGGGCGGCGAACCTGTTCGTGGATGAGCGGCCCGTGGTGAAGGCGTCGGTGACAAGCTGGCACGCCGAGCCGCTGCGGGGCGACGCGCGGTTCGTGCTGCGTGACACGGACGGGAAGGAACTGGAGGTGTTTGATCGGGCGCTGGAAGTCGATGGCCCGACCGAGTTGACGCTGCCGTTGGCGGTAGAGCGTTACGGGCGGTACGTGCTGGATTCGCGGCTGTCGTTCTCGAACGGGGAAGCTGTCGAGGGGCAGACGGTGGTGGCGAAAGTGCCCGCACCGCCGACGCTGACCGACGCGCAGCGGATGGCGTCGCCCTACGGGCTGAACGTGCACGGGGCGACGGACACGTTTCTGATCGAGCCGTTCCGGGACGCGGGGATCGTCTGGTTCCGGGACTACGCGTTCGACTATGAATGGCTCGAAAGCTCGGGCGGGGTGGAGCAGGGGTATTCGGGTTGGCCGAACTATCCGGGTTTATTGGAGGCGTACGAGCGGGCGGGGGTGTTGGTGGTGCCGGTGTGCAAGCGGTCGATCGTGGAGCCGCCGGTGGTGGACGGCGAGCCGGCGCACATCGGCCCGCCGGACGATATGTACCGGCAGAACATTATGGATTTTGTGCGGACGTTCGACGGCCAGTTCACGCACTGGGAGGTGTCCAACGAGTACGACCTGCACCACGACCGCTTCGAGGACACGGTGCAGTGGCGGAACTACGGGGCGTACCACCGGGTGACGGCCGAGGCGGTGAGCGAGGCCAGCAGCGGGCGGGTGGTGACGGTCGAGAACGGCCGGGCGAACATCAACCCCCAGAACCTGCGGCTGCTGATCGAGCGGGGCGATTTCGACGGCGTCGGCGTGATCAACGCGCACTACTACTGCGGGACCTCGCCGCCGGAGCTGAGCACGGAGAACTACAACCAGGGCGACGACCACCCGACGTTCTTGTTCGATGATTTGCGGGCGTTCAGGGGCGTGGCGTCGGCAGACGGCAAGGACCGCGAGGCGTGGCTGACCGAGTGGGGGTGGGACGTGCTGGCGGGGCCGGTAGTCTCGCGGTACGAGCAGTCGGTGTACCTGCCGCGGGGCTGGATGATGATGATGGCGGCGGGGGTGGACAAGGGGTTCTGGTACTACGACTTCGACCGGCCCGAGCCGAAGCAGATCTTCGACGGGATGGGGCTTTTGTCGAAGGAGTGGGAGCCGAACCTGGTGCTGTGTTCGTTGGCGGGGCTGACGTCGGTGCTGCACGCGCCGGAGTATGTCGGGGAGATCAACGCGGGCCCGAACACGCGGGGTTACGTGTTCGAGAACGACGGCCGGCTGGTGGCGTCGCTGTGGACGATCGAGGGCGACGACGGGCCGACGGTGACGCTCGAGGCCGAGGAATTGCGAGACTATCTGGGCAACGCGGTGGCGGGGCCGTCGGTGGGCCTGACGATGGCGCCGGTTTATGCGGTGGGGCTGCCGCGGGAGAGCGGTTGGTACCGGCAGACGGCGTACGAGATCGCGTCGCCGCACCTGGTGACGGCGAGCCCGGGGGAGACGATGCGGCCGGTGGTGCGGGTGACGAACAACCGGTCGTCGCCGATCGAGGCGAGCCTGCGGGTCGAGCTGCCCGAGGGGTGGACGGCGGCCGCGGTGGAGCCGGTGCGGGTCGAGGTCGGGCAGACGCGCGAGGTCGAGCTGGCGGTGACGGTCGGCCCGGGCAGCGCGTCGCGGCAGCGCTTGGTGTTCGGCGTGGTGGCGGAAGAGTCGGGGGAGGCGGTCAAGACGATGGTTCAGCACGTGGAGCTGCGGCCGGCGTTGACGCTGACGGTCGGTCGGCTGGACGCCGAGCCGGGTGAGTCGCGGGTGGTGCTGACGGTGAGCAACCGGTCGGACCGCGCGGTGGGGGCCGATCTGACGCTGGAATTGCCGGCGTCGTGGAAGGCCTCGCCGAGCGCGTTGACGATGCGGTCGATCGGGCCGGGGCAGTCCAAGCGGGCGCGGGTCGAGGTGGACTGGTCGCCGCGGATCGGGCCGGACGAGTCGGCGGTGGTGCGCCTCGAAAGCGACACGGGCGAGACGGCGGTGCGGCCGTTGATCCCGCCGGTGTGGACGCTGCGGCCGACGCCGACGGGGCAGACGATGGACGGCGAACTGGACGAGTGGTCGGCGGCGCACCGGCTGCCGGATTGGATGCTGGGCAGCGACGCGGTCGCCCCGGGGGCGGTGGTGTACGCGGGCTGGGACACCCGTGGCCTGACGCTCGCCATGCGGGTCGCGGGCAGCGAGCGCGAGGTGGGCGACCCCAAGAGCTTCTGGGCCGGCGACGCGATGGAGCTGTTCGTCGACACCAGCAACACCAAGAGCAACCGACGGTTCGGCCAAGGCGACCACCAGTTCTGGTTCGTCCCGCTCACCGACGACGGCCGGGTCTACGCCGGGCGGTGGAAGCGTCACGGCGAGATCGAGGCGACGCGCTACGACCTGCCGGGCATCGCGTCGTCGGCCCACGCGACAGACGACGGGTACGTGATGGAGTTCCTGCTGCCGGCCGAGCACATCGAGGGGTACCGCGCCGAGGCGGGGCAGGCGCTGGGCGTGAACCTGTTGCTGGCGGTGAAGGGTGAAGAGCGGAACCGGTCGGTGTTCTGGCCGACCGCGAAGCGCAACGGGGCGGGCAACCCGGCGAACTGGGGGAGTTTGATTCTTGAGGAGTGAGGACGGGGTGATTGAGGCGTGCGGTTGCGTTAAGCACGGGGCCCTGCGGGCCGGCCGCTACGCCTAGGAGTTGCCCAGGCCGAGCCAGCCGAGGATGTGGTCGCGCTCGCGGGGGGCGAGGGTGGTGCGGCCGAGGTTGGTGGGGCGGCCGTCGACGAGGTCGGGGTGGTTCTCGTGGGCGAGGTGGTCGATGAAGCGCTGGCGGTAGTCGGCGAGCAGGCCGTGCTGGTCGCGGGAGAGGTCGTGCTGGTCGCGGGGATCGGCGCGGGTGTCGAAGAGCAGCTCGCGGCCGTCATCGTTGAAGTAGAGGTATTTGTGGCGGTCGTCGAGGAGCATGTGCTGTCGGCCGATCTGGCCGTGGAGCTGGTCGCGGAGGGGTGTGTCGTCGCCCTGGCAGATCGGGTCGAGGCTGAGGCCGTCGAGCTCGAGGTCGGATAGGTCGGCGTGGGCCCACTGGCAGAAGGTGGGCATGAGGTCGGCCCACTGGACGAGCTGGTCGCTGACGCGGCCGCCGCCGAGACGGTCGCGCCAGGGGGCGTAACGCATGATGAGGGGGACGCGGGCGGAGGCGTCGAGGAAGGTGCTTTTGGAGTAGTCGCCGTAGTCGCCGAGGTGTTCGCCGTGGTCGGAGGAGTAGACGACGACGGTGTTGTCGAAGGTGCCCTGGGAGATGAGGGTGCCGAGGAGTCGGCCGATCTGGTGGTCGAGGTTGGTGATCTTGCCGTAGTAGACGCCGTGGGCCTTGCGTCGTTCGGCGGGCTTCATGGCGGCGTGGGCGTTGCCGGCGCGGTGGTGTTGGAGGGCGAGGGGCGCGTCGTCGCGCTGGCACCAGTCGGGGACGATCGGCTCGGGCAAGTCTTCGCCGTCATACATGCTGTAGTACGGCTCGTGGACGGTGTTGGGCGGGTGGGGGTCGATGAGGGAGACCCAGAGGAAGAAGGGTTGTTCGGGGTCGCGTTCGTGGAGGAACTCGATGCCGCGGTCGACGAGCCAGTTGGTGCTGCAGAGGTGTGGCGGGAAGGGGTTGAGGGTGGGGGAGAAGTCGTTGGCGCCGATGCCGGTGAGCTTGCCGTATTGGCCGGGGGCGTGGGCGGCCTGGAGCTGTTCGAGTCGGGTGAGGGGGACCCAGGTCTCGAAGCCGGCGCGGAAGCGGGGGTGGGTGTGCCAGTGGGTCTTGCCGACGAGGGCGGTCTGGTAGCCGGCGGCGGTGAGTCGGCTACCGAGGAAGGCGTCGCGGGGGTGGCCGATCCGTTGGCCACGGGCGAACTCGGGCAGGCCGTTGCGGTGGGCCTGCCGGCCGGTGACGAGGGTGGTGCGGGCGGGGATACAGACGGGGCAGTCGACGTAGGCGCGGTTGAAGCGGAGTCCCTCGGCGGCGAGGGCGTCGAGGTGGGGCGTGCGGACGCAGGGGTGGCCGGCGCAGCCGAGGGCATCGGCGCGGTGTTGGTCGGAGGTGATGAGCAGGATGTTGGGGCGGTCGGTCATGATTCGTGTGCGGCGAAGCGGCGGAAGAGATCGGCGGCGGCGGCCATCTGGGTCACGGCCTGATTGGGGTCGGCATGAAACTCCAGCCCGATCCGACCGGTATAGCCGATGTCGCGCAGGTGGGAGATCAGGCGGGCGTAGTCGATCTGCTGGTCGGGGCCGGGAAAGCCGCGAGTGGGGCTGCCGGCGACGTGGACGTGGGCGATGAGGTCGCGGTACTGTTCGAGGTCGTCGAAGATCGGCTGATGCATGCGGTGCATGTGGTAGACGTCGTAGAGCAGCTTGACGCGGGGCGAATCGACGCGTTCAACAACATCGACGGCCCAGGCGGTGCGGTCGGCCATGTAGCCGGGGTGGTCGTGGGTGTTGAGCAGTTCGAGGGTGAGGGTGACGCGGTGACGCTGGGCGCGGTCGGTGAGTTGACGGAGGGCGTGGGCGGTGGCGTCGGCGCCGTGGCTGTCGGTCTGACCGAGGCGGTTGCCGGAGAAGACGATGAGCTGGCGGGCGTGGAGCGCGGCGGCGTGGGTGATGGCGTCACGCAGCTGCGGGAGCATGGCCTCGTGGTTGGCGGGGTCGTTCAGGGCGGGCTCACGGATGCCGGGGGCGGCGAGGTTGTGGATCGACAGGCCGGCTTTGACCGCGGCGGGGGCGAGGTGGTCGGGCGGCATCTCGATGGCGGTGATGCCGGCGTCGGCCAGCGCGTGGTAGGCGGTGGCCACCTGGGCGTCGGGGGTTTGGAGGCACCAGTGTGCCACGCTGATTTCGAGGGGCATGGCGAATAATGCAGGGGGCTGAGACAGGATTAGTCGACGGCCCGGACGGAGTCGCGTTCGATCAGGCGGTTGTCGAGCATGCGGTGGACGGGGCGGCGCTCTTCGTTGGCGATGAGCGAGGTGACGAGCTCGAGGGCGGCGACGATGGTCTCGTGGAGGGGCTGGGCGAGGGTGGTGAGGGCGGGGCTGAGGTGGGGGGAGACGGCCTGGACTTCGAGGCCGACGACGGAGACGTCCTGGGGGACGCGGAGCTGGAGGTCGCGGGTGAGGGCGGCCATGGCGGGGAGGGTGAGGTCTTCGCCGGCGAGGAAGAGGCCGGTGGCACCGGCGTCGAGGAGGCGGCGCAAGCCGGGGAGCGGGTCGCCGTGTTGAGTCTCGGCGGTGCGGACGTCGGCGGGGTTGCCGCCGGCGCGGCGCATGGCCTGCCGCAGGGCTTCGACGCGTTGGTTGTAGCCCCAGCCGCCTTCCTCGGTGAGCATGCCGATGCAGCGGTGGCCGTGGGCGAGGAGGTGCTCGGCCACAAGGGTGCCGCCCTGGAAGTGGTCGGCGACGGCGGCGGAGAACTCCTCGATGTCGTTGCGGTTGACGAGGACCACCGGGACGCGCTCGAGTTCGCGGAGGCGCTGGACGGTGGCGTCGTCCCAGGTCAGGGCGACGACGCCGTCGATGAAGCGGGTGCCTAGCTGGTCGACGTTGCCCTCGGAGTAGACCTCGGCGGCGACGCGGTGCTCGGCGAGCTCGGCGGCGAGATGGCCCAGGAGGGTGGGGACGTAGCCGCCGTAGGAGTTGTAGCGGAGGCGGTCGAGGACGATGGCGATGGTGGTCTGGCGGACGGCGGCGCGGGGCCGGAAGCCGGCCTGGCGGGCGGCGTTGAGGACGCGGAGGCGGGTCTTTTCGCTGATGCGGCCGCGCTGGTTCAGCACCCGGCTGACGGTGCTGGTGCTGAGCCCGGTCTGGTGGGCCAGGTCGTAGATCGAGGCGACGTGCTCGGGGTCGGTGGGCTTCATGATCGGGAGTTGCCTTCGGCCCACGGTAACGCTCCACACGCGAGACGGGTAGTCCGTGATGACCGGCGTCGGGTGGCGAGGGCGAGGAAGGCCAGCGCGGTCATGCCCAGGGTCGTGGGTTCCGGGATCGGGTTCGGCTCCAGATCGAGGGCGGTGAGGCGGAGGGCGCCGAGGTCGGCGCTGCGGGAGAGGGTGCCCTCGGCGGCGACGACATCGATGGTCAGCCGCCCGAACTCGTCGGCAAACACCGATTCAAACACGGCCCACTGGTCGAGGTTGTCCTGCACGTCGAGGTCTCGGAAGAGGTCGTCGATGAGGTAGCGGGTGATGCGCTGCCTGCCATTATCATCGCCGGGGCGGGAGGCGAACAGTTCGAGGCGGTATTCGCCGCCGGGGGTGAGGTGGTGGAGGGTGAGCTGGCCGGGGGCGTCCTGGGCGTTGGCGTTGGTGTTTGCGCTGGTGGTCCAGCCGTCGAGCCGGACGGAGGCGGGGGCGGAGAGGCTGGGGTCTTCAAGGCCGTCGCGGTACTGGCCGGTGAAGATGTCGGTGACTTCGAGGAGCAGGGCGGTGCGTTGGCCGTCGGGGGTGAGGGCGAAGCTGTGGCCGACGCCGGGGGTGCGTTCGTAGCCGGCGGCGGGTGAGTTCCAGAGCCGGCCCTGGTCGTCGGTGGTGGTGGCCGTGGCCCCCATGTCGTAGAGGACGGACTGCCCGACGGCGAGGGTGGGCAGTGGGTTGGACTGGTCGAGCATCCAGTCGTAGAGCGGTTGTTCGTTGTAGGCTCGGCCCCAGACGGCGTGTCCGCCGGAGGCGTACTCGGTGTAGCGGAGGTTGTTCTGGTCGAGATAGGTCGAGCCGTCGGTGTAGAACGGCGAGCCGTCGTTGTCCTGAAGGGGGAAGTCGAGGGTATCGAGGCCGGCGGCGTCGCGCAGCGAGTTGACGGCGCGTCGGGTGAAGTTGACGTTGACGGTGCCGTCGTTGACGGCGTGGTAGGCCCAGATGGGCGAGCCGGCGAGGGCGGCGGCGTTGGCTTGTTCGGCGGCGCCGGAGCCGGGGATGTCGGAGGGGGCGGCGATGGGGGTGGCGGCGGCGAAGACGCCGGGGTGGTTGGCGAGGGTGTTCCAGACGCCCTGGCCACCGAGGGACAGGCCGGTGACGTAGAGCCGGGAGGTGTCGATGCCGTAGTCGAGGACGGCGTTGGCGGCCTGGTTGAGGGTGAGGTTGACGGCGTTGGCACCCCAGCCGGAGGAGGCCTGGGGGGCGTAGAGGAAGAAGCCCTCGCGCTTGGCGGCGGCAAGGAGGTTGTCGATGTTGGCGTTGACCTGGCTGGTGTTGTTGCTGCCCACTTGGCCGGCACCGTGGTAGAAGACGACCAGAGGCAGGGCGTTGGTGCCGTCGTACTGGTCGGGGACGAAGAGCCGGCCGGGCAGGTCGACGCTGGCGTCCTGGCGGAGGCTGAAGGAGAAGTCGAGGAACTCGTCGGGGTCGGCGGCGAGGGCGGGACGGGCGGCGGAGCCGACGGTGGTGAGGACGGCAAGGCAGGCAGCCCAGCAGAGGGTGTAAGGGGGGGTGAGTCGCGGCATTGAGGCTGATAAAGGCGAGGAGAGTGATAAAACAGGAAAGCAACTGTTGCTCAAATAGAATAACCTGTTTTGTGCCTGACCGCCAAAAAACGTGGTAAGTAGTTCGTACTAGATGGTTTGAAGTGCTGGCGAATCGGGGTGAATTCTCTAAATCCATGCGTGAGCCAACTGTCAAACCGATCACTAACCCGGCGGAGCAACGGCGGTTGGCGGATGACCTGGACCGGCGGCCAATACGCCAGGGGCGGGTGTGGTCGGGGGCGGCACGGGGCGCGGGGGTGTGTCTGTATCGGCTTCGGGTGGAGGTGGATCGGCCGGTGGCGCGGGCGGTACTTCTGCTGCACGCCGAGGATCGCTACGGGCTGTGGGTGGACGGCCGATGGGTGGGGCGGGGCCCGGTGTTGCACCACCCGACTCGTCCGGCGCTCGACGCGTACGACCTGACGGACGCGTGGGCGCCCGGGCCGCACGTATTGGCGGTGCGGGTGGTGTTCGACGACACGCCGCAGCACAACCACGTGACCACGGGCGAGCCGGGGCTGACGGCCGAGTTGCGGTGTGAGCCGGGCGATGGCGGGGAGCCCTGGACGATCGGCATGGACGGGCGTTGGCGGGTTTGGCGGCTGGACGATGATCCGGTGGTGCGGTCGCCGCGTCGCAACTGGGCGTTGGGGCGGATGGAGTGGCGTGACCTGCGGGCCGAGCCGGGGGATGAGGCGGGTGGGGCGGGTGGGGCGGGGTGGGATGAAGGGTGGATGCGGGTGGGGTTTGACGATTCGGGCTGGGCGTGTGGGATGCCGACGCATGAGCCGGCGTGGTCGGGGTTCGGAGTGCTGCGTGCGCCGAGCACGCCGGGGTTGCGTTACGGGGAGGTGGTAGGCCGGTTGGTGCGGGCGCGGGCCTGGCGGGGGGAAGTGACGCCGCTGGAGATTGGCACGTCGTTACCGGAGTTGGTGTGTGCGTTGGATGCGGGGGTCACGGGTGAGGTGGTGGGGGGCGGGGACGTGGTGCGTGGGTCGGCGGTGTACGACTTCGATCTGGGGAGCAACCTTGCGGGTCAGCGGTGGTGCGAGGTCGAGGCCGGGTCGGAAGGGGTGCTGTATGTGGGGTGGTCGGAGTGTCTGGATGAGCGGGGTGAGGTTGAACTGGTGCGGAAGGGCACGGCGTACGTGGATCGGTACGACGTGCCGGCGGGCCGATCGCGGATCCAGTCGATGGGTCTGTCGGCGGGGCGGTACCTGCGGGTGTGTGCGCTCGGGTTTGACAAAGGCGTGCGGGTCGAGCGGGCGGGGATGCTGGCGAGCGAGCCGGTGCTCGCGTGGGACGGCGGCTTCTCGTGCGGCGACGACCGGCTCAACGGCTTGTTTGAGCTGTGCGTGAACACGCTACGGGTGGGCACGCAGGAGGGGTTGATGGACTGCCCGACGCGGGAGCAGGCCCCGTACCTCGGCGACGCGCATCCGGTGGCGCGGTGGATCGCGGTGCTCACCGGTGACACGCGGTGGTGGCGGCACACGGTGGTCGAGCAGTTCGCCCGGCCCGGGCGTGACGGCATGATCCGCAGCGCCATCTTCAGCGGCGCATCGGACGTGCTGCTCGACTACCCGCTGCTCGGGGTGTGGTGGACGGCGGCGTACGGCCGATTCACGGGCGACGTCGAGACGCTGCGCGGCGTACTTGAACCGTTGCGGGGCGTGATGGATTGGTACGACCGTCGGCGGACGCACGAGGGCCTGCTCGACTGGCAATGGTCGGGCTCACCGGAGCGGACGGGCTGGGAGCACCCGGCCGGGCGAGGTCGGCCGGAGATGACGGACTACAACCTGTTCATCGATCACCCCGGCCTGGGTTGGCACAACGTGGGCGAGCCGGGGATTGATCGGCGAGGGGTGAACACGGCGCTGCACGCGTTGTGGGCAGTGGCGTTACGCGCCACCGCGTGGATCGAGCGGGCGGTGGGCAATCAACGAGAAGCATCGCAACGGTGGCGGCAGGCGAGGGCGTTGACGGCAACGATCCGACGCCGGATGGTGGACCCAGTGCGGCGGTGTTTCGTGGATGGGGAGTTTGAAGGTCGGCGACTGGAGGCGGCGTCGATGCAGACGCAGGCGTGGGCGTTGATGGCGGGTGGTGCGGACACGCCGGGGCTGCGGCGGGGTGCGTTGGAGCGGATGATGCGGCCGCCGACGGATGCGGCGCAGGCGGGGCCGTACTTCTGGCAGTATGTGTTGCCGCACGCGGCGCAGGCGGGGGAGTTGGGCTGGGCGTTGTCCAGGGTGATGAAGTTATGGGCGCCGATGCTTGAGGGCGGGACGGGCACGGTGTGGGAGACGTTTGCGGGGGACGCGTTGGACTCGCTGTGTCACCCGTGGTCGGCGGCGCCGATCGATCTGTGCCTGCACGGCTTGCTGGGGTTGCCCGGCGCGATGCGGCAGGGGGGCATGGTGCACCTGCGGCCGGCGGTCGGGCTGCTGGCCGAGGCGGAGGGGCGGATGGCGATGCCGGCGGGGCCGGTGCGGATTGGTTGGCAACGCGGCGGCAATGATGATCTGTCGATCGAGGGCGAGCTGCCGGAAGGGATTGAAGGGGTGTTGCATCTGCCGGGCGAGGAGGCGACGCGGGTGCGGGGGCAATGGGGAGTGCGTACGCCGGTTCAGACGATCTGAAGCTCGTCGACAGGCGGCAGGTCGGGCAGCGGCCGGTGGGGCAGGGTCTGGTACCAGTAGGCGACCGAGGCAATGTCGCTCTGCTGCGGGCGGTAGCGGTTGTCGTTGTCGTTCCAGCCGAGGTCCTGCAGGGTGACTTTGATGTCGCTCTGGAATCGGATGGGGTCGGTCACGTGCCAGCGGTAGAGGCCGAAGCGGGTGTTGGCCCGGTAGACGCCGTTGGGCCGGAGGACCTGGGGCAGGCCGGCGTAGGGGGTGGTATAGGTGTGGTAGGCGTGGGGCTGGTCGGGGTCGAGCATGGCCGGGTCGAAGTTGTAGGCCCCGCAGAAGTAGTCCTCGGTGCCGGTGCCGCAGATCGTGGGGAAGGCGTCGCCGCCGTGCTCGGCGCAGTCCTGATCGGGGGGCCAGTCGCCGTCGAGGTAGAACTTGATCTCGCCCTCGCCCCACCAGCCGTTGTTGTTGACCTGCCAAGCCAGATACGTGCCAACGTAGTGGCCCCGGCCTTCGACGCCGTCGAGCACGGTGTAGACGCGGCGCTTGCCCACGGGGTTTTCACGGCGGAAGCAGGCGTGAAAATAGGCCGCGTCGTCGGGCACGTCGTTGAGGGCGTAGTCGACCTGATAGAAGAGCGTGGCGCGTTCGTGGTGGAGGTTTTCGACGGTGACGCGGCAATGCTTGCGGAACGGCATGACCCAGTAGCAGTTGAAGCCGAGCCCGGGGTTGACGCAGACCATCGCGGAGCTGACCTGGGCGAACCGCTTCCAGCCGCAGGCGAAGAAGTCGCCGAGCGGGCACTGCACAGAGGGCTGGTCCTGGCCGTCCCAGTAGATGCGGAGGACCATCAGCCGGGTGTCGCCGGTGCAGGTCATCCAGAGGTGCTGCAACGCGCCGGGCCCGTCGATCTCGGCGAGCGCGACGGCCTGGCCCGGCTCAACATGGGTCGCGGGGTTCACCTTCCAGCCGCGCCCGAGGTTGCCGGAAGCGACGTCGGCGAAGCCCGACTCGGCCCGGCCGCCGCCGCTCCGCTCGCCGGTCGGGTTCTCGGCACTGATGGACCTTGTCTTCGCGGCCGACAGCCGGTGAAGGTTCGAGGCATCGACGCTCAGACCGTCAAACATGGTGTGGCTCTTCTGGCGAGGTACGGGCATGCAGGTATTCACGATTAACCCATCCACGGTTCGGCCGCAACCAGAGAACCTAGTCGAGCAAAGACATAGGCTGAGCAGAGACTTCTGAAGCGTGAATCTATGAGGCAACCCACTTGATCCACGACCGCGACACCAGGTTCACGTTTCGGTTTGGTCGAGTGCTTGTGGCCACAGGCACGGTCTAACTTGCCCGGCACGCCGCGTTGGCGCATCTGCTTTCCACTATTTCATGCTCGATTGGTACCAGCAAGGCTGCGTAAATTAGCCGTACCGGCCGAACATCGACGCCAGTTCGATGATCCGCTTGGTGGGCGGGGCCTCGCCGTCGCGGACCTTCGGCAGGTAACGCCGCGTCGTCCTCGACTGTTTGAATGAACGGAAAGCCCGCCGCTCCGAAGCATTAAAGTAATCATGTAGATGATCAACCGCCGCACGCTTCTTCACGCAGGCTCAGAAGTTTCCCTGGGCCAACCTCTTTCAGCATCGCCTTGTCCAGGCTCAGTTCCGCCATCAGCTTTTTAAGCCGGGCGTTTTTCTTCTCCATGTCCTTGAGTCGCTTGGCCTGATCGGCCTTCAACCCATCGTATTCCTTCCGCCAACGCGGGTAGCTGTGGACCGAGATCTTTTCCCGGTTGGCGGCCTGAGCCTGGGGCATCCCCGCGACGAGATGCACCTCGCTCGCACGGAGCTTACGGATGATCTGTTTCGGGGTGGAACTTTTACGAACCGTGCCCCGACCTTTCCTGAATACGACCGTTGAGCAATAGGACATGAACTAGTTTTCAGGGGTAGGTCACTCGGGTAGGACAGTTTTCTTAACTTCAACCAGGATTAGCTTGACACCAGACACCGAATATGAAAAATATAATTTTCTTGTATCTGTAATCATGATTACACCTGTCTACCTGATCGATTTAGATTGTCTTGACGCTAGTCTCATGTTTCTCTCACTCGGCATCGTCGAACGTGTGAACTTAGCACGTGTCAGGTAAGAATTTTTCGTGTCTTCACGCGGCTCTGAATTTGTTTTACGCCCAAAAATACTTACGTAAGTATTTGACTCTGTTTCGACCGTTCGGACTCTTCTTTTCCCTTCTTTTTTCAGGAGAATCATTATGCATCAACGCTTTGTGACTTACGCCGTCCTAGCCGCATCGCTCGGCTCGTTTGGGGCCGGTGCGTCGGCGCAGCTTTTGTCGACCGAGGACACATCGAATCTCATCAAAGGCGAGCGGTACTTCACCGCCTGGAAAAGTGGCAACTTCGACGGCACGGCGTTACGGCGGTGGTGGTCGAATCAGTACGGCCCCGCGCAGGTAGATATCAACCAATACGGCGGCGGTTACGACTGCGGCATCCGCAAGCCGAGCCAAGGGAAAACCAAGCTAAAAAATGCCAAGACCGGAAAAGCGATGTACATCAAATGGGCCGGCAATACGTGGCACAACGGGTGGTGGGTCTGGGGCGGCAAGTGCACCGTTTCGCCGGACACTTCGGCTTGGCCTTGGGGCAGCAACCACTACGAAACCTATATCGTCGAAGACTGCAAAAAGTCACCCGCCCAGTTGGCGGCCTTCATCAACGGGACGTATCGCAAGACCGAGTACTACAACGGCTCAAACTACAAGTTCTACACCAAGAATCACAACAATCACAAACAGCTATGGATCGTGCGGCAGAGCTACCGCAGCAGCGGCTGGATGGACGTCGGCCAGATGTTCAGGAATCTTGGCGGTACCGGTGGGATCACGGGCGATTACTACGTCCACAACATTAAGGCCAGCGTTGAGTTTTTTGGGCGGGTCGAAGGGTGGTTCCAGATAAAGGATCTGAACTTGTTTAATTCATGGTGAGCCTGAAGGCTTTCGCAACGGAGACACCTCCAAAGGCGTCAGATGCCGCCTGTTGGCCCCGGGTACGGCCCGGGACCAACGGGCTCTACTTTCACGCCCCGCGACCAAATCAAGCCATCAGTCTCGCGCTTTCGCGGGTAACCGCGTGTTGGAGCGGCAGACCGCGGTTAAACCGTCGGAGTTCATCGATCACCTGCTGACCCAGCCGGCGGCACTCGACCCCGATAGAACCGGCGATATGGGGCGTCAGGACGACATTGGGCATCGTCCAGAGCGGGGAAGACCTGAGGGGGGGCTCGGGCTCGGTCACATCCAATACCGCGGTGAGGTCGGGGCGGTCGTGTAGCGCTTGAATGATTCCGAGCTCGTCGACGACCGCGCCGCGGGCGGTGTTGAGCAGCCCCGCGTGCTCGGGGAGCGACAGGATGAGTTGCTTATGGATGAGTCCGTGTGTCTCGGGCACGCTGGGCGTATGGATCGATACCACTTGAGACGTCGCAAAGACTTCCTCGAGCGAGACCCGCACAACCTCGGCTTCCCGAGCTTGGTGTTCATCGAGGTAGGGGTCGTAGACTACGACTTCCAATTCGTGGGGCCGCAGCATCTCCCGCAGTTGCCGGGCGATCTGCCCGAACGACACCAGCCCGACCCGCTGTCGGTACGCGCCGGGCGAAAGCCCGAGGCGGAGGGACGGCGGCTTGGCCCGGGCGTCGTGGTACATGCGCTGGACGGCGTAAAAATTCTTCATGAGCATGAAGATCTGTGCCAGGCAGAACTCGGCCACGGGCGTGGCGTTGGCCGCCGCCGCCGAGCTGATCCGGATACCGCGGTCCCAGAACGCGTCAGAGACGATCGGCCGGATCGACCCGGCCGCATGCAACACCACTTCGAGCTCCGGGGCGTGAGCCAGCAGGTCTTCGTCAAAACGCGGGCCGCCCCAGCCGGTCACGACCACCCGCGCCTCTCGGAGCCACTCGGGACAGCTCCGCAGGCTTTCCGCCGAGCAGGGTGGCTCGACCTCATCCAGGAGGGCTTGCAATTCCCGTCGTTGTCCAGGCCCGAACACCTGGTCCAGCGCGCCCGAGTTCATGACACAGAGCCCCGGAGCCTTGCCTATGCGAGATGTTTGACTCATCACTCGATCGTACCCTCTAGTTGGCCAGCCGTAATCTCTTCCGAGGCCACACTTTGCGACACGGTCGCATTCAGACGTTGAGCTGCGGAGGACGTTTGCGTTACAATTGCCTACGTAGTTATTTTGCCGATCAGCGTCTGAAATCGCAAGACTTTTGTGGGTTCAAGCGGAGGAAGCTTCTATGAATGAGCCTAAATCGGGTCTGCCAACATACGTAACTATTGCCGGTGTACTGGCCGCTTTCGGCGGGGGAGCAGCTTGCGTGGCGGACCTCGCTGTCGCCGAGGTGCGGGTCACGGCGGCGGACGTGGTCGGGCCGGACGGCGTGGTCTATCCTGATTTCAGCCGGGCCGGGGTCCCGGGCGGGATCCCA